>JADFSZ010000001.1 GCA_022560555.1 PVC group bacterium | reverse complement strand
ATATGGGCAGCCTCATTAACACAAGTGAGAAAAAGGAGAAATCGTTTGAGGTTTTGGAAACCGGATTGAAAGTCATTGATTTGCTTTTTCCTCTTGTGAAGGGATCCAAAACAGGGATTTTGGGGGGAGCGGGCATGGGAAAGAGTGTTTTAACGTTGGAAATTATTCAGCATATTGTCAAAGAACACGAAGGGTCCTGTGTTTTTACCGGAATCGGAGAACGGATTCGAGAGGGAAACGAACTCTACCTTGAGCTTAAGCATCATGGTGTTCTTTCAAAAACTATGATGGTGTTCGGGCAAATGAACGAACCTCCGGGAGCTCGATTCGGCGTCGCGATGACGGGGATCACGTTGGCCGAATCCATCCAAAGAAAAAACAAAGATGTCCTCCTTTTTGTGGATAATATTTTTCGTTATATCCAAGCCGGAGCGGAGATATCCACCCTCATGGGGCGCGTTCCCTCCGAGACGGGGTACCAGCCGACGATGATGGCCGAAGCCAGTGAATTTCATGAACGGATTCGAACAAGCCAGGGAGGAGGCTCGATAACGTCTATTGAAGCCGTTTATGTGCCGGCGGATGATTTGACGGATCCGGCGGTGGTGGCTCTTTTTAGTTTTCTTGATAACGTAATGGTCTTATCCCGTGAAAAAGTGCAGCAAGGAATTTATCCTGCGGTGGATCCTTTACTGTCTTCCAGTGCTAATTTAGATATCGATATTATTGGAAAACGGCATGTGGATATTGCGCATGAAGTGATCCGTATGTTTCAGAAATATGAAGAATTGAGGCGCATTGTGCTTGTGATAGGCGTCGATGAATTGTCTATGGCCGATCGCGTGACATATGAACGCGCGCGGAAACTTCAGTTTTTCCTGACACAGCCTTTCTCGGTTGCCGAGGCTTATACAGGAAAAAAAGGAGAATATGTGCCTTTGGATAAGACATTGGCCGGATGCGAGAAAATTATGTCCGGTCGAGTGGATCAGGTACCTGAAAACAAGTTTTACCTGATCGGAGCATTGGACCAAATCAATAACAAATGACGAAATCCAAATGACTAAAGATGGAGCGAAAAAAGAAAAAAATCGGTGAAATTCTTGTTGAAAAAGGGATGCTGAAACCGGAACAGTTAAATTTGGCACTCAAAGAACAGAAAATTTCGGATCAGTTCCTGGGGGAGATCCTGCTCAAGAAGCGGTGGATCAAGGAGAGTGAGCTTTTAGCCGTTTTATCTGAGCAGTTTACTATTCCCATAGTTGAGTTAAAATATAAATATGTGGACTGGAAGCTTTTGGGGAAATACAGTCCTTCGTTGGTGATGGATTTTCATTGTGTCCCGGTGTCTGAAGACGATGTGTCTGTGACCATGGCTCTCACAAATCCCTTGGATCTTGACGTGCTTCAAAAGGCCGAGGCCGAAGCCCGGGGCCTAAAAGTAAAGCTGGTATTGACCACGAAAAGTGATATCGATTATGTCATTGAAAGATACCGTGATCATGTTAAATCAAAATACAAATAAACAGTAAAGAGCTTAATGATGCCAAGCACGAAAAAACATGACACAGTCCTCTTAGAAGCTTTGATGCAAAAAGGCATGTTGTCCAAAGAGAAGCTCGAGCCTTTACTTAAAGAAATTGGTCAATCAGGTGCAACGCTGCAGCAGGTCCTTATCAGTAAATCAGTGATTAAAGAAACGGATATTTTACAGGTTCTTTCCGATACGCTTGGGCTTGAAATTGTTGATGTCCGCAATGCCGAGGTAGACCAGAAAGTCCTGGATATTGTTCCCGTCAAAATCGCAACATACTATCGTTTTTTACCGATGCGTATTAAAGGACGAACGTTGACTGTTGCTGTGAATGCCCCCATGGATCTGAAGACCCAGGATGAGATACGCACGCAGCTCGGTTATGAAGTCGCGTTTGTTTTAACATCGACAAAAGATATGATGGAAGCATTGAAAAGAAGTTATGGTTTAGGGGCTGAAACCTTGGACAGAATGTCAGTCGTTGCGGAGACTGCCTCGAAAAAGGACTCAAAGGCACAAGAGAAAGACGAGCTTACGGATTTAGAGGATCTAGCTGATGATGAGTCTGTTATCAAGCTCGTGAATCAAATCATTTTAGAAGGATGGCGTAAACGCGCGACGGATATTCATATTGAGCCGTTTCGCGGCGGTGTATCTTTAAGGTACCGTATCGACGGGCTTCTTTATGAGACAAATATTTCACCCGGCGTCAAAAAAAATATTAACGCGATTATTTCACGCATTAAAATTATGTCCAGCTTGAACATTGTTGAGAGGCGATTGCCGCAAGATGGACGCGCCATGGTGAAAGTTCAGGACGATGTTTTGGACTTGCGTATCTCCACTGTTCCCACGCCTTTCGGAGAGAGTGTCGTCGTGAGAATGTTGCCGAGCAGTCGTCTGTTCAGTTTGGAAAAGCTGGGTCTAGCCATGGCGGAATTAAGAGTCTTTGAAAGCCTGATACAAAAACCCCACGGCATTGTATTTCTCACGGGCCCCACGGGAAGCGGAAAAACAACCACTCTTTATTCCTGTTTGAATCGCATTAACACAAGAGAACGTAAAATTATCACCATCGAGGATCCCGTGGAATATGAAATGAAGGGGATTACACAGATGCAGGTTATGTCTGAAATCGGACTTGATTTCGCGCGGGGGCTGAGAAGTATCTTGCGGCATGACCCCGATGTGATCATGGTGGGCGAAGTGAGAGACCTTGAGACGGCTTCCATCGCTATTCGCGTGGCTTTGACGGGACATCTGATATTTTCCACTCTTCATACGAATGACGCGTCGAGCGGTATTACGCGTCTTGTGGACATCGGCGTGGAGCCCTATCTCGTAGCCTCAAGCGTGGAAGCCTTTATCGCTCAAAGACTGATACGTATGATCTGTTCCGATTGTAAATATGAAGACAAAATCACACCGAAAGAACTCAAAGAAACCCTGGCCCGGGATTTAGGGCTGAAAGACGCGAATATGAAAATTTATCGAGGGAAAGGGTGCCCCAATTGCAATTTTACTGGTTTTTTTGGCCGTGTAGCGATCTACGAGATATTGCTTGTGGATGATGAAATCAAAGATTTGATTATTAAAAAAACATCGTCCAGCCATATCAAACGTGTTGCCATCCAAAAAGGTATGCGTGTTTTAAGACAAGACGGTTGGCAGAAAGTTGTCCAAGGTGTCACAACTGCGGAAGAAATCATGCAGGTTACACCCATAGTGGATCCCGGGGTGCCTGTGAGAACAGCCATTGCAACAGGAACGAGGCCGACCAAGGGATCTCCACCGCCTAGTACCCTTAGCGATGAATCAAGCGAAAATGTTCAGGGGCGGCGTAATTATTCTAGATTGGCCCGGAACCTGAATATTTCTTACAAAGTTTACAAATCTCATGACGAATTGATTAAAGGGGTGTTTAAGCCTGAGCAGTTAGCGGTCACAAAAAATGTATCTGCTGGAGGGATTTTGTTTGTGGCACATAAACCCGTTGCGATCGGTTCTTTACTGGATCTTAAGGTTGAATTGGAAGGTGACGAAAATCCTATTGTCTGTCTCGCGAAAGCTGTTCGTGTTGATGAAGATGTTTCGAACAAAACGTATGATATTGCCGTTTGTTATTTAGATATTGCAAGTGCTGACAGAGCAAAATTGAATCGGTATATTGATTCCGATCTGAACGAGTGATATGGTTACTTTTCATTACCGCGCGAAAAAAGATACCCAAAACGTTATTGACGGACAAATCGAGGCCGATAACGAGCAGGATGCCGTAGAAAAAATTAACGCTCTTGGCTTGCTTCCCATTAAGCTGGAAAAAAAAGAAGAGAACAAAACTCAGCCTCCGAAAGAAATCAGCAAAATCAAGCCGGGAAGGATTAAACACAGGCAGATTACGCTTTTTAGCCGTCAGATGGCCAGCCTTCTTAAGTCCGGGGTCCCCATTCTCAGGGCCTTATCCATTATTGCCGAGCAGGCGGACAAGGCAAGTCTCAATTTTATGCTGAATGATATTCATGACATTGTTGAAGACGGAGGAACCTTTTCTTCGGCCTTAGAAAAGTATCCGAAGGTTTTCCCATCCTTGTATATCTCGATTGTTCATGCCGGAGAAAACAGCGGATCTCTTCCTGAAGCCTTAATGCGTATCTCAGATTACCGGGAAAAACAGCATGCTTTGATGGCTCGTTTACGGATGGCGATGGTTTATCCCTCGCTGATGGCGTTTGTTGGACTCGGAACCGTCATTTTTATGTTGAGCTATGTTGTGCCGAAATTGGCCGAGATGTTTATCCGGACGGGACAAGAGCTCCCGATGCCGACAAGAATTTTGATTGACATCAGCACTTTTCTCCAAGACTGGTGGCTTTGGATACTTATTGCTTGTGTGTTTCTCGGTATGGTCATTAGCCGGAGCCTTAAAACAGAATCAGGAAAACTTTCTTTCGGCCGATTCCAACTAAAACTTCCGATTTACGGAGAATTTATTCTCAAATCCGAGATATCACGTTTTGCGCGGACACTTGAGATTTTGATTCGAAACGGAATCACGATTCTCAAGGCGCTCGATGTGTCAATACCGGTTCTCAAAAATGAGGTTCTGAAAAACGCGCTAAAAACGAGTTATGAACAATTGGAACGCGGCAGTCCTCTTGGTGAAAGCCTCAAAGACGTCAAAGTTTTTCCTCTTTTTATGACCAATCTCCTTATTGTAGGTGAAGAGACCGGATCTTTGGATGAAGCCTTAAGTGAGGTGGCCTCAAGTTATGAGCGCGATACGGATGAGGTGTCACGCATATTAGCCAATCTCATGGAGCCTCTCATTATCCTTTTCATGGGCCTCATAGTGGGTTTTATAGTCATGGCGATGCTTTTGCCAATATTTGAAATCAATATGTAGTTCGTTGACCGATAACCGAAAACCAAAAACTGAAAATCGAAAACTGTGAACCGTTTACATGCAATTTAGTGAACGTGAATGAAACATATGCATCAATTGAAAAGTATATGGATTGCGGGCGCTTTGTTGTTAGCCCTGGGCCACACGAGCGATCTCTTTGCCGGGCAGAAAGGAGCTATTCGTGTCAGCCTGGATAATTATGACTGGAAGAAAGTGAGCGGGGAACATTTTTTTGTATATTATACGGATGACGACAAGTTTGCCAAGAACGTACTTGATAAAGCCGAAAAATATTATGTGCGGATCGCTCAAGGACTCGGTTATCCGAGATATTCGGGTTTTTGGACATGGGATAACCGTGTTCCGATTTATATCTTTGCCGATCATAAGGCCTTTATTCAAGCGACCGATCAGCCTGAATGGTCGCATGGCATGGCTGATTATACGCACAAACAAATCGTCAGCTATGCCTGGGGAGAAGGGTTTGTGGAATCCTTGCTGCCTCATGAAATGGCGCATTTGATTTTCCGTGATTTTGTGGGATTTAAAGGGGAGATTCCTCTCTGGCTGGATGAAGGAGTGGCGCAATGGGCGGAAGAATCCAAGAGAGAATACATGAGCCAAACAGCCATGGAATATTATAAAGAGGACAAACTTCTCAGTATTGAAGACATGATGAAACTCGATATTCGCCTTTTGAAGGATATGGATCGGATATATATTCGAGCCACGAAAACGCGGGAAGGTAAAATGGCGGCCCTTTTCCTGGATGTTGAGAGTCTCGTCAAAACATATTATTTGGAATCCGTGGCTATGATTAACTTTATGATCGATCGGTTCGGCGCAAAAAGATTTACCCAGTTTTGCCGTGAGCTGCGGGACGGCAAAAAACTCGAGGAGGCTCTTCAAAGTGCGTACCCGAATAAAATGAAAAATTTGGATGAATTTGAAGAACGATGGCGGGAGTATTTAGAAGAAAAATTAAGCTCGTAAAAGGAGAAAACGAAATGACAAATATTTTTGGGTCAATAGTCGACAGTCAACAGTCGACAGATGTAAGACAAAATCGAAAGCATACTGTGAAGCAAAAATCAAAACTCCGATCTGTTAATGGCTTTCGCCATCAACAGGGTTTTACCCTTGTTGAGCTTTTGCTCGTTGTAATTATCATCGGTGCTTTAGCCGCGATGGTGATGCCCCGTCTCACCGGGCGCAGCGAGCAGGCCCGTGTGACTATTGCTGAAGCCGACATTAAGGCTAATATTGCGACAGCGCTCAAACTCTATGAACTGGATAACGGAGCGTTTCCGTCTACATCAGAAGGCTTAAGCGCCCTCCTTAGCAAAACCGCCTCTGCCTCCAACTGGCACGGTCCCTATTTAGAAACAGACATTACCGACCCCTGGGGGCGTCCGTATCAGTATAAAAGCCCGGGAGATCATCGCAAGGATTATGATCTCTATTCCATAGGCAAAGATGGTATTGAGGAAAGTGACGATGATGTGCGGAATTGGAAGGACTAGAAAAAAAGATGGGCGAAAAAGCGGTTTTACTTTAGTCGAAATACTGGTTGCCGTTTCCATATTGTCTATGGGGATTGTTTCCATCTTTCAAACATTTTTTGTGAATATAGATCTTTTAAGTCACTATAAAGACTACCTGAACGTTATGCCCTGGGTGGATGAGAAAATTTGGGAAGCCCAAAACCAGCTTATGAGATATGGCAGTCTGGGGCCTCAGATGCGCACAAGCGGTACGCTTATTGTTGGTGTTGACAAGTATCCGTGGAATCTTAATTATAAGCTCAAAGACAGAAAAAAATTACTATTTCAAGTTTCATTTTATATAAATCGGGAGCGTCAAAACCAGACAAGAGAATTTCACATAGAAAGAACAGCTTATGCGTATTATCAAGAAAGTCCGGAATTCTAAAGGCCTGACGCTCATCGAGCTTCTTTTAGTCGTATCCCTGTTGGGGGTTGTGAGTGTTGTCATTTACACAACGCTTTCTAAGGGGATTATGATCTGGGGCCGAGTTCAAAACGAGGTCTCTCTAGAAAATGCCAACATTTTTTTAGAAAGATATTCCGAAGACATTCGAAACAGCTATGCATATTCAAGTATTCAATTTGTCGGCCAAAAAACGTTATTTGAATGTCCAACAATTGTTTACACAAAAGAGTTTGAGGTAAAAACCATCGGCCAAGTCAGTTACACGTATGACGCGCGGAATAAAACCTTAACAAGGGCATTTAAGGATATTTCCATGTTATACCGCGGCAAAGACGGGGAAATATCATCCGAATTAGAAAACATTGAAGCCGCCTCTTTTGAATACTATAAATACGATACTGAGACAAATAATTATGTGTGGCTGGAACGCTGGAGTGAAGAGAAAATGCCTTTAGCCGTGCGCTTGAAGCTCATCATTAATGACGGAACAAAAAAGATACGTTATGCGAAAACAGTTAGCATCCTTTCGGGAGGGTAGAGTTCAGGGAAGTATCCTTATTTTGACCTTATGGACACTGTTGATGTTGTCCACTTTTGCGATTATAACCAGTGTTACCGTTCGTCAAAAGCTTACATTGGCCACCCGAATAAATGAGAGAGGAAAGCTCCGTTCTATCGCGGAAGCCGGTGTTAAAAAAGCAATCACAATGATTATTCCCGGAGAGGATGAGTTTATTGAGTACACATCTTTAGGCGAGTATTGGTTTGACACAGAAGCTGTTTTTAAAAAGATGCCTATTGGAGATGGCTTTTGTGAGATATCCTATGTGGACCGTGATATTGTGTCAAATGAACTGATAACTCGATTTGGGTTTGTTGATGAAGAAAGAAAGATCAATATTAATATAGAAGATGATATTATTCTGCGCCAACTTTTGAGAGACGGCCTTGGTTTTGATAAAATAGAAGCTCAAGAAATCGCCGCCGCGATTGTAGATTGGCGGGACGAAGACAGCCAGCTCTCCATCCCTCTGGGAAGCGCGGAAGATCGGGAATATCGGAGCGGGGCATTCGCGTACGAAGCGAAAGACGCTCCTTTTCAAGTTTTTGATGAATTGTATTTAGTGAAAGGGGTCAACAAAGATGTGGTTGACATTATTAAGAATTATGTCACGATTTACGGCAACGGAAAGATTAACGCGAACACGGCCTCGAGGGAAGTTTTTTATGGATTGGGCTTAGATAAGAGTATTATCGACAAAATTATGACATTTCGTTTTGGTGAGGATGGGGTGCCCGGTACGGCGGATGACGGCATTTTTACAAATCCATCAAGCATTGTGCCTCAGTTGAGTCAGCGAACGCATTTAAGCCCTTCAGAGCTCGCGAAGATCAGTATTGTGGCTGATCAGAAATTGAAAACACATTCTCAAATATTTAAAATTCAATGCCGGGCTTTTTTGGCGAATCAGAAAATAAAAATGGATGTTACATGCGTTGCGGATCGCAAAGGAAAAATACTTTTTTGGCGGGAGAACTAAGGGATGTTTAATCTAAGCGCGACGAAAAGTACGGCCCTTGTCGGAATTGATCTTTCGGGAGATACATTGCGGTTTATTCATATGGGGAGCTCTCGTCATGACATCCAGGATATTTACACGTGTAACATCAGCTCCATGAGTGACGAGGATATCGCGCATCAAATACAAGCGTATTGTGAAGAATCTAAAGCCCGTAATGCCGGTGTCTTGACGATCGTACCAAGTCATCAAGTGATTACAAGAAATATTGAGCTGCCCTCTGTTGATCCTGATGAAATCAAAGAGATTATCAATCTGCAAGCGAGCCGCTATACCCCTCATTCCCGCGAAGACATTATTGTGGACTATATCAACATCGAAGTATACAAACAAAACTATACAAAAGCGCTTTTGGTGATTGTCTCGAAAAATATTATTCGAAGATATATCGATATTTTTAAAAATGCGGGCTTAGCATTGGAAAACGTATATTTGGCTCCGGAATCATTAGCCTGGAGTGCCTCAAAAATATTTAAAATCAAAAGCTCAAGCAATACCCCAATCAATATGATCCATATTGACGAAACCCACACAGATTTTACGATTGTCTCTCAAGCAAAGGTAATTTTTATTCGAAACATCCCTTTGGGATGCGTGGAAATGGCCGGTAATCGCGAACAATCTTTGCAGCGTTTTACGGATGAGTTGAAAAAATCTTTGGAGGCGTATTTGTCTGAAGATATAGGAAAGCGTCCCGGGGAGGCTTTCATTACGGGAGCGGTAGAAATGTTTGTGGGAGCAGAAGAAACGATATCGGACAACCTTCTTCTTCCCGTCAAGATACTACCCTATGAAAAGTATTTCCACATTTCAAAAAGCGCGGCTCAAAATCTGGAAAAAGAGAAAGGGATTTCTTTGCTTGCCCTGATGGGAGTCATGTCGGCAGGGAAGGATCTTAAAGTCAACTTGATCCCCCAGGAGGTAAAAATACAGCGTCAACTTGAAGAGCGCAGCCGTGACATGATCAAAACAGGTATTCTTATTCTTATAATTTTTATCCTGGGTTTTTCTGTTCTGCTTTCGAATATGGCATTTAAGAGTGTTTATATCTCTAATTTGGAAACCAAATACAAACCCATAAATGAAGCGGCAGAAAAACTTGAAGACAGCTTTAGTAAAATTACGCTCATACGGAACTATCAATCGAAGCGCGGGTATTCTCTTTTAGTTTTAACGGAGATTTATCAATTAATCCCTTCGGACTTGGAGCTGAATTTTATCCGTTATGATAGCCGGGGGCGATTTTCGATTCGCGGCACGGCTCGATCGATGTCAACCGTGTTTTATTTTGTTGATCATATGGAAAAATCTGAATTCCTAAAAAATGTCAAAACTAAATACACAGCCAAAAGAAAAGACGGGCTTCGTGATGTGACGGATTTTGAAATATCCTGTTTATTGGCGAGTGTTTCAGATTAAAGGAGCCGTACGGTGAATTTGAATTTTATTGTTGATTTCGTTAAAAAACTTTCAAAAAGAGAAAGGCTTGTATTCTACGGAGCTGTGTTGTTTTGCTCGCTCGCGCTTCTTGATAATATGCTCGTCAAGCCGCTCATCGATAAATTTCGTATGTACAATCAGGATATTGCGGCCAAGGAGGCCGAGATTAAGAGAAGCTTAAAGATTCTCGCTCAAAAAGATCGTATCGAAAAAGAAATGAAAAAATATGAGAAATTACTGGTAGGCATGGCCACAGAGGAGCAGGGTATGACATCACTCTTAAAAGAAGTTGAAGGGATGGCCAATCGTTCTTCGGTATATTTAATCGACATTAAGCCGTCGGGAATCAAAGAGCTTGGGATTGCCAAAAAGTTTCAAGTTAACATAAATTATGAAGCCCAAATGGAACAAGTTGTGGAATTTATGCATGGCATTGAAAGCTCAACTAAATTTTTAACGGTTGAAAGTTTTCAAATTGGCCCTAAGTCAAAGGATTCAAGTATCGCCAGATGCAATATGGTTATCTCAAAACTGATTATTCCGCAAAAGGAATTCTAAAAATAACCACACAAAGGAGAAATTATGAAAAAAATAATTTGTTTATTCACGATAGGTATTTTCTTCGCCTCATCGGCGGCTTATGCCGAAAGCACGATTTCGGAGCTTAAGAGTATGCGCGATAAGATGTTTCAAGTTTCTGTAGAATTAAAAACCGTTCTCACAAAGACGAAGGAAGTCATACTGGCTAACACATTGTGGGACGCGTCTGTTATGACTGTGACGCAACTGGACGCGTATTTCATCATGGTGGGTATTTATGAAACTATCCCCAGAGAGAGCCGTCTCGAGCAGGCCGCGCAATACATAATTTACTGGCTGACATCTGTTGAAAATACAAACGATGTGAATATTAAAAGCTTGGAAAGTATGACAAATCTAACTGATCCACGACTCGACAAGTACGTTCAGACTATGAAAAGCTTCTTTCAGAATATTAACAGTTTGATTAGAGGGGAAATTACTAAATTAAAAATTCTGAAAATCGCTAAATAAGGAGATCTCAAGAACACCTAAACATCCGCTTAATGATTATGTCCCAACAGACTCGTCTTCAAAAAATACTTCCTTTTTTGGCCTGTCCTCACTGCCAAGGTGATTTGAAATATGAGCCATCGGGGCTTTGCTGCTTGGCTTGTTCAAACACGTATAAAATACGAAATGGGAAAATATATTTTTGTGATCACGTTGGACCCCATGATGATTTGAACAGTTTTAAAGGGCGCTTAAAAAAAACACTGGGGAAATATTATTATTCGATTGGTGTGGACATCATCGCGCCTGACTATCCTTTTAATTTCAAAAAAACTTTATTGCGTTACGTGAACCCGCATGAGCAAATCGTCGTGGATATCGGGTGCGGCAACAGGCGCATACATGATGATATCATCTGCTTGGATTTTACTGACTATGACGAAGTAGATATCGTCAGTGATCTTCAAAAACTGCCTTTTAAAAAAGAAAGCGTGGATGCATTTGTATCACGAAGCGTCTTGGAACATGTCAAAAAACCATGGGAAATCGCGGACAAAATAGCTGAATGTACAAAGAAAGGCGGATGGGGACTGCATGTGATCCCGTTTTTATACCCGTTTCATGCCTCTCCCGATGATTTTCATCGATTTACGCATCATGGGGTGCGGGAGCTTTTCGGAGGGTGGAAAACAGAAGAGCAACGCAGTGTGGCCGGCCCCATTTCCGCATTTTTAGCTTTTTTTATTGAATTTCTTTCTATTGTGTTTTCTTTTGGGTCGACTCGGCTGCGGGGCTATCTGTATCTTGTGTTCTGTTTGATGCTTTTTCCGTTCAAGTTTCTCGATTGTCTTTTTTTACGGTTTAGCTCCTTTATGAGCATCTCCCTGATGACTCTAACGGTGCTCCAAAAGAAGGAGAGTATACGGGAAAATCTTGATTGAATCCTTAAATAAATTTTTGTATAATACCCATGTTGTTTATTTTAGTAACGGCAGAGGTTTTATGGCGCAGTACAGAAATTGCAGTGTGCAGCAGGACCCAAAGAGTTGCAGTATCACGCATTCCCTATGCAACTGGTCGCGAACGCTCTGTCCAGGTCAGAACCAAGCGAAGGTAAGGGGGTGAATATCTATGGCAGAGCGTGAGCAAGGTACTGTAAAATGGTTCAATTCTTCTAAGGGTTATGGTTTTATCACACGAGAACAAGGCAGCGATGTCTTCGTGCATTTTAAGGCCATTAGCGGGGATGGTTACAAGTCTCTCGAAGAAGGACAAAAAGTCGAATTTACCGTTGCAGAAGGAGAAAAGGGGCTGCAAGCCCAAGACGTTACTCTTCAGCAGTAGAGAACATATCGCAAAATTAAGGAAGTGCGGCAGTCTTTGGGATGCCGCATTTACTTTTTTGGGACACTTCCACACAAAGTTTTATGATATGTTAAAAATCCGAAAAAATTATTCCAAAAGGATTTTCATTTTAGGGGTCCTCCTTTTTGTTGGTTTATGTTTCTTGCCCGTACTTACCGGAGCCGAACAAAGACCATTGATCGGTATCACTTGTATGTTTTACGACAATGAGACGGAGGGCTTTGGAAAAATCACTGTATCCGACAGTTATGTTCAAGCTGTTATCGCGGCGGGTGGCATCCCGGTTGTTTTACCCCCTGTTACGGATGAAACTATTATTCGTTATTACCTTGATCTTTTGGACGGTGTTGTTTTGACCGGTGGAATGGATATACCCCCGGAATTTTATGATGATCATAATGATGAAACTGTCAACGTGATGAGTGAGAGGCGGTTTGCCTTTGAGAAACAATTTATCACTGAATGGCTTCAAACAAAAAAGCCTGTTTTAGGGGTGTGTCTCGGAATCCAATTTGTGAATGTTGTGCGGGAGGGAACCTTGATTCAGGATATTCCCTCGGAAATTGATCATGCCGAGACACATCGCTCAAGCCAGGATGCCACTCATCCTATTATCATTAGTGAAAAATCTTATTTGGCGGACATTCTGGGAGATGGGGCTCTTGAGGTCAATTCGTCTCACCATCAGGCCGTTAAAAAACCCGGGAAAGGGCTCAAAGTGGTTGCCACGAGCCCCGATGGTGTTGTTGAGGCTATGGAGCTTGAAGACTATCCTTTTGGCTTGTTGGTGCAATGGCACCCGGAGCGTATGCCGGATGAACAGCATCGACATGCCATTTACGGGGCTTTAGTTGAAGCATGTGTAATCGAAGATCGAGAACCGATTTCCGAAATTCGCAACGATTCGGGAAACCTGAATTTTGAATAAACACAGCTATAATTAAAAAATTCGCATTTATTGTTTTTAGAATCTTGAAACTTAACATTTAAATTTTCATTTAATCTATGCCACATCTCTTCGTTTACGGCTGTTTGATGTTTCCTGAAATACTCGAAGCCCTTATCGGTAAAAAATACGCCCTTAAAGGGGCGGTGCTTCAAGGGTATCAACGGATTAAAGTCCAAACGGATGATCCCATTGCTTATCCTGTGATTGTTCCTGAGACTTCCGGAAGTGTTGAAGGGTGTTTAGTTCGCAATGTCCATCCGGCCTCCATGAACAAGATTGATGTTTTTGAGGAAACCGAAAAGTGTGTTTACCTTAAGCGGGAGGTCACTGTCGAGCTGAACAATGCCGAAAACGTAAAGGCACTCACATATGTTCCTGGTTTGGCGCAAAAACTGCGATTAACTCAGTTGTGGAACCCCGATGAGTTTCGAAAAAAAGAGCTTCAGCGCTGCCTAAATCAAATTAGGGAAAGTATGGTATAATTTTAAATCAAAGACGCAAATCGTGAAAGATGAAAAAAGAAAAAATAAAGAAAACAGATAAAGAATGGCAAGCAGCCCTCACACCTGAGCAATATGCCATATGCCGTGAAAAAGGCACTGAGGCGCCTTTTCAAAATCGATATTTTGATGAAAAAGCCCCCGGGATATATCAATGCGTCTGTTGCGGGAATGATCTTTTTCGATCAGATGAAAAATTTGATTCGGGTACCGGTTGGCCCAGCTTTTGGGTGCCGATCCAGAAAGATTCTGTTTGCACCAAAAAGGACCGAAGCTTATCCGGAGTACGGCAAGAAGTATTGTGCCCATTGTGTGACGCGCATTTGGGGCATGTGTTTGAAGACGGGCCTCCGCCGACAAATTTAAGATATTGTATCAATTCTGTATCGCTCAAACTTAAAAAAAACAAATCATGATACAAAGAAAGAGGGCAAAATGAAATTTCGCGAATTCATCAGACATCCGTCAAATATTCCCATTGATATTCAGCTTGCCGATGTTGCCGTGGATACAAAAGATTATTTAGATGATATCAGTGTAGGCGGATTATCATTTCGATCAAAGGTCACCCTAAAGGAAGGGGCCATCATTCATATAAAAATCCCTTTGGTTGATCCGGTATTTCAGGTTAAAGCCACTGTTGTTTGGTGCCGGAAGACCAAAGGTGAATATCATGTTGGTGTGAAATTTGTAAATCCTCAAGACGAAAATCGAATCCGTATGGTAGAACAGATCTGTTATATTGAACAATATAAAAAAGAAATCTTCCAAAAAGAGGGTCGTGTGCTTACGGGAGAAGAGGCCGCATTAGAGTGGATTGGAAAATATGCCGATAAATTTCCCAATTATATTATTTATGAAGACACATCAAGGTAAAGCGAAGAACTCAGTGCGTTTTCACTATCGGCATTTATGAGGGAACGAAAAGTACAATTGGTGGGCCTGCTTACACTGTGTGTGTCATGGACTCTGTTGGTGCCTCATTTAAGCCGCCCTTTATGGTATGATGAGGCATTAACGATTATTGAATTTGTTACACTCCCTTCTTTTTTAGAGATATTTTCCTATTATCCTATTCCCAATAATCATATCGGATTTAATGTACTATTGCGGTTCTGGACTTTAGCTTTAGAATCATGGTTTCAAGATCCCATTTTTTTGTTTCGTTTGTTGTCTTTTGTCTTATCCGGATGTGTTGTTATCACAATATGGCGTGTGTGGTATCGTCCGCTCGGTTTTTGGCCTACCCTCCTCGGAATAACGGCTTTTATCACATCTGTACCATTTAGTATCTATGGATGCGCGGTTCGCGGATATATGTTGTCCATGTGGCTGGGCGTTCTCGGTCTCTGGAGTGCGCAGCTTATTCGGCGCGGGGAAGTGAGACGCGGCGGGTTTCTTTTTGTGGGCTTGACCTTTTTAGCTGTGTGGGTTGTTCCCTTCAATATTTTTTATTTTATCGCCCTAATGCCACTCTTTCTTACCCAATCGAGAGGTTGTCTTAAAACTAGGTTGGTGATCAGCAGTCTCGCATTGTCTTCGGGTATTATGTATCTTCCCAAGATGTCCAGTATGGTGACATTTGCCGGACGGCAGGCAGGTTGGAGTAGTCCGTGGCAAACTATGGAACACTTATATGGAGCGGTGTTTATGGCGTGTCTGCCGATGGTGCTCGTGATACTTCTGGGAATATTTTTAAGAGTTCGTCGGCTTGCAAGCCTTTTAAAAAACCATTCGTGTCATACCATGATCCTTTTTTCATTTATGCTTCCGTTGATTATAATATTGATCCTAAATCCGTCTCCCTACCCACGCGTGTTTCTAATTTTCCTTCCTTTATGGTATTTTGGATCTTCTGTATGGCTGAAGACGGCCTTATCGTGGGTACGATTGCGGTATCCGTATTATGGTAAAATAATCGCTGTTATTATTCTCATCCTTACGGTTGTATGGAGCCAATTCGTTAAACAAAATATCCATATTTTCTCTTCAATTCTTTCGCCTCAACAGGAGCAGGATGATCTTGTTGCGCCTTATTATCTGGACGAGTTTCATCCTCTGGAATTGGCCAAAAAAATCAGAGATGTGTATCAAACTGATTCGAATGTCTTTGTGTACATCTCTTCTGCAGCGGATCCTTACTCTCTGATCTTAGCAGGGCGCATGAAAGGATTGCCGGATACGGTTTGGTTATTTGATAAACCCAAAAAAGCAATCGAAGAGTTGCCCCCGAATAAATCGAAAGCGTTTTTCGTTGTAAGAGACAAGAAAGAAATTCTAGAATATCAGCGTAAATTTAATTTTACGAACGCGCTATTAGAAGGAGATTACGGATACCAAAAATTGTATTTAATGGGTGTTGAACTCTAGGGTCAAGAAGTTATGCAGATGCAGGCAAAATTCTTTAGGATTTTCCAGGTGAATATTGTGACCCGTTTTTGGGATCAAATGAAGAGAACTCTCAGGCAATATATTTTTGATTCTTCTTGCAATACGGACGTAGTGCTCATCCAAAACTCCTGCAAGCAAATGCACAGGAATATTTAGATTTTTAAGCTCTCCCCACAGAGGTTGTTGCCGGCCCGTTCCTAGATATTTTAAGGCTTGAGATAATTCTTCGGGATTGTTGTCTAATCGTAGCCGGATGATGCTCTCGAGTGCGTCCGGTGTTTGTACAAGAGAGGCGAACATGCTTGAGCGATACCAATATCTTAGAAAATCATTGAAGGGCATCACTTTCAGTTTTTGGGACAATAATGCGTCTGATTGGATGCGCTGATCTTGTTCCTTTTCTTCCTCAATGCCGGGATGGACGCTTTCAAGAAGAATCCGAGAAAACAGATGAGGTCGATGGATGGCCGTCCATAAAAGAAGACGGCCCCCCATGGAGTAACCTACCGCTAACGGCTTTAGACTTCCCAGATCTTTTAAAACCGCTTCAAGTGCATCCGTACACAGTGAAAAAGTCATAATAGATCCGGATATCGGGCTTTTTCCGTGACCGGGAAGATCAACCGCTATGGAAAAGTAATTAGGAAGGCATTGTGAAATGATAGATTCCCAATCACGATGAGATCCGAGAAATCCATGAAGAAATAGGATGGGTGGATGTGAAGGGTTTCCGTATGTTTGATAGAAGAGCTTAAAGGGGGCAGTCATGTTGATAATTGAGAGAAAATTGTTGAATTGAGGCGCTGTCGAATAGAAGGTGTCTTTGAGCGATCAAGAATAATCTCTGCCAATACAGGTTTAGCTGAATCCATAAAGGTTTTCAGAATATTCTCAAGGTCTTCGGGCGAAGCGGGCTTTTGATAAGATACACGTCCAAGTTGACTGACGTCCTCCATCGTTCGGTTGTGAGGTGTCGCAAAAAAAGATTCAAATTTTTCTTTGTCCCAGGATGCCATGGGCAAATAGGAGAAGATATCGCTGCCATTATTGTTGACAATTATCATAAGAAAAGGGCTTTTGATGCTCTCGAGGAGCATCAAAGAATTGAGATCATGGAGAAATGCCAAATCTCCCAAAATGGCAATGGTGGGCAGTTGTGTTCGATAAGCAAATCCAATCGCGGTAGCAAGATTTCCATCAATGCCGCTTGCTCCGCGATTTGTTGTAATGGATATGGATGCGGACGAATACTTTCCAAACATATTAAAATCTCTAATTGGCATGCTATTGGATATAAAAAGGCCGGTGTTTTTTTGGATGTTTTTAGAAACAAGATAGGAAATCAAAGGCTCATGAAGTTCTTGCTCATTGATCATCGTGTGTTCTATGGATGCATGAATGCTGTCGGATAAACTTTTTAATGGGAATAAAAGATGAGACGGCGAAGGAGAAAATGAAGAAAGGATTTTTAGTGCGTCTAAAATGGGATGGATTTTTGACATGATGCGATGCGTGACGCAATGAGACGGATCTGAGCGCTCCGGGGTGTCCGTAATATGAATATATTTTTCAGCATTCTGATTTTGAAAAAATTTTGAGACAGATTTTGAAATGAGGCTGCCTCCAATATGAAGAATAAGATCGGCGTGGAGATTTTCTAGATTTTCTGAATTATTGATAATGTGCTCAAGGTGATGAATGACGAGGTTATTAGGCAGGATGTCACCTGCCTGGGACACCGTATCAACATAAACGGGCCAGCCTAACCGTTTTGTCAGCTCCGCTGCTGATTTTGCTTCAGAGGATGTCATTCGACCAAGAACAACAATTCCATTTTTGGCGCTTTGAATATGTTGAAGGAGTTCTTGTGTGTCTTGAGCGGTGCTTTGGATGACCGGATGATGATATGTTGTCCAAGGCGTGTCCAAAAGATGCCAGGAGGCTATCTTGGAGAGATAGGCCTCATCAAAATCTTTATTTGGGAGAAGATCAAGTGGTTCACGGTACATGGTGTTAATATGAACAGGCCCCGGTGACAAAGCGGTGGCTCTCCAAAGAGCATAATCGATAGTAGATAAAACCACATGGGGCTCAATATGTTGATCCGGACAAGGCATATCAAAAAACCATCGGACGAATGATCCAAAAATTTTCGTTTGATCAATTGTCTGATTGGCAGATGTATCCCTTAATTCAGGCGGTCGGTCTGCCGAAAGGATAATGAGAGGAGTATGATCATGCGCGGCTTCAACAACGGCTGGTAAAAGGTTGGCCACAGCCGAGCCGGATGTTGATATCACACACGCGGGTTTTTGATTCGTTTTCGCGTATCCTAAGGCAAAATAGGCCGCCCCTCGTTCATCAAAATGAACAATTGTTTTTGCTTTGGGATTTTCGGCGGCGGCGACAACCAGAGGCGTAGAACGAGAACCGGTGGAGATAACAAATGTGTCAACCCCGTTCCGAATAAGCTCCTCAACCATTAAAGACGCCCAAAGCATATTAAGATTTTGTGTAAGCATAATTTTTTCTTTAAGATATGTTTCTTTAAAAATTTTCCTCTTAAAAAGAGTTAGATCAAAAAGGCTTTTGTGAAACTGCCGATTTTTGCCTCGATTTCGTCCCACTCGGCATCCGGAACCGAGCCTTTAACGATCCCGGCGCCTGAAAAGAGATCCAGTTGATTGTCGCACATTAAACCTGAACGAATGGCCACCGCGAATTCGGCTTGATTATGTCCCAACCACCCGATGGGCCCCGCGTACCAGCCCCGATCAAAATTCTCTATTTCTTCAATCATAGATAGAGCGTTTTGGGTTGGATAACCCGCAACAGCCGGCGTAGGGGATAGAGCCATTAAGATTTCAGCATCGCTTACATTTGGATGGCATAGGCTTTTGAATCTATAAAGGAGGTGTTGACCACCGGTGAGTTTTAAAATATTAAGTTGAGGGTCTTCCTCGATCTTGCTCGATATTGTACTCAAGATTTCACGGATACCGTGGATGACAAAACCATGCTCGCGAATATCCTTGTCGCACGTCAGAAGCTCATCACTCCACATCTGATCTGTTTTGGCCGATTTCCCCCGGGGACGCGTTCCGGCCAGGGCTTCGGTCCACATCGTTTGATGGTCTCTTTTGTAAAGCTGTTCAGGCGAAGCCCCTAAAAATGCCGTGTGAGGACATGGCTGAAAATAAAAATAATAGCATTGAGCTGAAATCTGTTTAAGCCTTTTTAAAAGAAGAAGCGGGGGGATCTTGTTCGCGAATTTAAAAGTGGATTTTCGAGCAAGGACAATTTTTTCAATTCTCTTTTCTTGAAAAGCTAAAAGAGCTTCTTCAATTTGTTCCTTCCATGTCGGTTTATCGGGAAGATCCGTCCGGGAAATGATCTCGGGATAAATTTTATCGGAAGACCCGGGCTTAAAATGGACTCGAGAGAGTTCCTCCAGAGCTAAGGAAATGTCTTGAGAGCTATTCAGGATGTTGATCGCGCATAGATATTGATCATCGTTACGAATGAGCTCCAAACGCGGCAAAACAAAACTTCCCTGACCAAACGGGTTCCATAAAGATCCATGAGAGGTTCTGTTACTAAAAGCCAGGCCCCCATAAACACGTAAAAACAGAGAGCTGTCCTGTGTTATGAGGTCTTGAATCTCATTATGGAGCGTTTTTAAATCGAATGATTGAGGATAGAAAAATTTCTTTGTTGAGCCGATCCACGCGACTTCGAATTTGCCGTCACGACTTTCCCAGTAAAATTGAAGTGGATGGTGCTGTCCCAGAAGCCAATCTAACGGCGAGTATTCCTGGATATCAATTTCAATTCGAAATAGGTTCTTGTCTGAGTTTGTGTCAAGATTGTGGATTTTCTCTCTGAGCATTAAAGTGATGTCACAGAGCTCAATAATGTTTTTAACAGGACTCATACGGAATGCCCAATATGCGCTTGATATAAAGAGGCAATGCCCCATGAAAGGGTGGAGGTTTTGATATCGATAAATCCTGCCTGTTGAAGAAGTGAGCTGAACTCACGGCCATAAGGAAAGGCCATGACCGTGCTGTTGAGATAGCGATATGCATCCTTTTTTCCCGTGATCCATCCCGCGACAACCGGAAGAACCTTTTGAAAGTAGAAAAGATAAAATTTTCGCATGAGGGGGTTTTCAGGAAGTGAAAATTCTAGAATAATGACAGAGCCGCCAGGTTTGCAGACACGTTTCATTTCTTGAAGAGCTTTTTTTGTGTCTTTAATGTTGCGAATGCCGAATGCGATTGTTACAACATCAAAACGATTATCAGGGAAGGGAATATCTGTAGCATCACCGAGGGACAAGCTGATTTTATTCTCTAAAGAATGCTCAGCTATCTTTCTAGTTCCGACTTTGAGCATTTCCGATGACATATCGATGCCGTAAACTTTGCGAATACTTTTCTTGTTTTTGACTAACGATAAAGGAACATCCGCGGTTCCCGTTGCGACATCCAGAACATCATAAGATGACTCATTGGGGATGGCTTGCGTTATATTCTTTCGCCATAAGACGTCTTGGCCAAAGGATAAAAGACGGTTGGCTAGATCGTACCGGGGGGCGATTTGATCAAACATCGCCCAAATTTCTTCCTGGGTTTCTCTTTTAGATTCCAGAGTTTGATTTGTCATTTGAGTGAGGTTTTTCCGATAAATAGCGTTCGGCCTCCAGAGCGGCCATGCATCCTGAACCGGCCGCCGTCACGGCTTGGCGATACGTTTTGTCTTGCACATCGCCGCAGGCAAATACACCCGGTATATTTGTTAGGGTGGCTCCGGGGCGTGTTTTGACGTATCCGGTTTCATCGAGTTCAAGTTGCCCCGACAAAAATTCGGTGTTCGGCGTGTGCCCTATAGCATAAAATAATCCGCCGGCTTCAAGGGTGCTTTCTTTATTTGTTTTAACATTTTTAATTTTAAGATGTGTCAGCATTTTGTTACCCATGGCTTCCACAAGGACAGTATCCCAAACCATTTCAATCTTTTTATTTGTCAACACACGCTCCTGCATCGTTTTTGACGCGCGCATTTTATCCCTGCGAACTAGAATACTGATTTTAGACGCAAAGTGTGTCAAAAATGTGGCTTCTTCACAGGCGGTATCTCCACCGCCAATGACAACAAGATGTTTATCTCGAAAAAGCGGAAGAGCTCCGTCACATACAGCGCATGCGGAAATTCCCTTTTGCCAAAAAAGATCTTCGCCGGGAGCCTGGAGACGCTTGGCTGTCGCTCCGGTTGCGATAATGATTATTTTTGTTTCATATGTTTTATCACCCACAGTGACACTAAAGGGCTGTTGAGATAAATTTACACTATCCACCGTAAGTGTCTCAATGCGCGTGCCGCAACGGAGAGATTGCTTGCGCATTTTTTCCATGAGTTCAGGCCCGCTGATGGCCTCAAATCCAGGATAATTTTCGACATCTGTCGTGGTTGTTAGTTGTCCTCCCGCGGCGACGCCGCCCGCCATGAATCCTTCAAACATGAGGGGATTGAGTTTGGCGCGGGCAGTGTAAATGGCGGCTGCGTGTCCGGCAGGACCTGAGCCGATAATGATCACATTTTCACTCATTCTTTTTGTCCTTGATTTAGGTAAGTGTACATAGCATAGACGGTTAAGAGCCGTCTTGCTTTCGTCGGGGTTTGGGCCCCATGAGCAAAGGATTTTATAGAACCTATGAACAAGTGTCAAATAGTATTCTAGTGAGCAACAAGGGACCGATTAGCCCCGGATGCCGGGTCTCGAGGCATGGATGTTTTTCCATATTGTGCCGATGTTTTTTCGGGATCGATACATTGCGGAATGTTTGGGGATTTCTAGCGCTAAATCAGTTTGTGGGTTTTGCTTATCAAAAAAAGAAAAACCAACACCGCCGGATGAATCAAACTCTTTCCAATTCGTAAGATTGCCTTGTTTGTGGTTGTAAGGACAGACTTCTTGGCAGATATCACATCCAAACATCCAGTTGTTGAGGCTTTGGAGCTCACCGTCATTCAAGGGAGTCTTTTTTTCGATCGTTAAATAGCTGATACACTTTCTCGAGTCCACTTCATAATCATCCGTAATCGCACCCGTTGGGCATGCATCCAGACACAAGCGGCATTGACCGCAATTAACGGTTGAGGGTTGATCAGGCATAAACTCATAGGTCGAAAGAATAACCGCGAGGAAGAAATAGCTGCCTAAGCCGGGCTTAATCACCATGCTGTTCTTTCCTCGAAATCCAATCCCGGCCTTTAAAGCCAGATCCCGTTCCGGAATAGGGCGGCTGTCCACCCCGGCGTAAAAATTATGTTCGGGTAAGACAGTATTTAAATAACGCTCAAAATGGCTTAATTTTTTAGAAATCACTTCGTGGTAATCTTGGCCCACAGCGTATCGGGCAATTTTGTGTTTTTGATTGAGATGTTTTTTGTTTGTGTTTTTGTAGTTTTTGGCGAGAACGATTGCGGATTTAACGTCCGGAAGCAAGAGATTTAGATCTTCTTTAAATGCGGTGTGTCTTTCTAGATAGCTCATTTCTCCATGAAAATTTTTCGAAAGCCACTCTTTGTAACGTGTGATATTGTTTGGGCTATCAACTTTCGTAAAACGACAATCATCAAAGCCTAATTGAGAAAGAGCATGATTCTTCACATCTTTCCGGATAGAATTTATCATGAAATGAGCTCTTGAAGATTCAGGGTTGTTTTACGGGGCGAAGATCGTTTAATGATTTCATAAACGACTGAGTTCCATCGATATGAAAGCCGGAGTTTTGATTTTCTTTGTCTATCAGATCATCGAGAGAAAGGGCGCCTTTAATCGTGAATCCGGCATCTTGTATCATCCGGAGGACACGCGATCGATCAAGCCCCAATGTATTCAGATATCCTTCCATAAAAATCGAGTTGGCCGGGTAAAGCGCCATGACTTCCATCGAACGCAAATGCCCTTCGCGACCCGCGGCCGCCCGGATTTCGGATTTGGGATTTATAAACCGAAACAGACACAATATGCGTAAACAATATTCGGGAGTGAGACCCTGAGGGGCCCCAAGAACATTCCCTTCGATCGGTATAAGAAAATTGATTGGGATCGAAGGAGCTTTCAGCTCAAGAAGCGTTTGGGCCACTTCGACAATATCTTTGGGTGTTTCTCCCATTCCGGCGATCATGCCGGAACAAATTTCCAATTGAGCGTCACGGGCGGCTTTCAAAGTGTTGAGACGGTCCTGATACGTGTGTGTGGAGCAAATTTTAGGGTAAAAACTTTCCGAAGAATTTAAATTATGATTAAGTCGGTCTAGGCCGGCCTCTTTGAGAACTTTAATATTGTATTTGTCCATGAGACCTGCGGATACACAGACCTGGAGGGGATACTTCTCTTTGATTGATCGAATCAAGCCGGCGATATGCAATGCCCTTTTATGACTGGGGCCTCGTCCGGCATAAACAAGGCAATATCGAAACGCCCCGGACTCATACGCGATCCGAGCTTCTTCGAGAATCTCATCATCCGACTTTGTGGGATACTCATCAATATCTGCCCGGGATGTTTTTGCCTGAGCGCAGTAATGACAATCTTCGGGACAAAAGCCGTTTTGCGCATTGTTGATGATGTGAATGGCAACTTCTTTACCTGTAAATTTTTTACGGACTTCAAAAGCCGCGTCAAGAAGGGGTAAGAGTTCTAGGGACGGATCACGAAGGATTCTAAGAGAGATGTCCGTATCGGGAGAGATCTCTTGGATGCTGTTAGAGGCCAGTTGGGTATAAAAGGAACGATCCATGTTTACCGTAATTTGTAAAATAGTAAATAGTGTGACAACACACAAACAACTACAAAAAACCAGAAGCTAGAAACTTTTTTTATGGAGTTTGTGAATAAATTTGATGCCCCTGGTTCTTAAACTCTTCAGCTTTGTCTTTTAGGCCTCTTTGAAGGGCTTCGTCTTCTGAAAGACTGTGTTTTTTTGCGTAGTCACGGACGTCTTGCGTGATTTTCATGGAACAAAAATTGGGGCCGCACATCGAACAGAAATGAGCTGTTTTAGCGCCTTCAGCCGGAAGTGTTTCATCATGAAATTCTTCGGCCCGCTCGGGATCGAGGCTTAAATTAAATTGATCCCGCCAACGAAATTCAAATCGAGCCTTTGATAAGGCATCATCACGGACTTTTGCCAAGGGATGGTTTTTAGCGAGATCCGCGGCATGGGCAGCGATTTTATAAGCGAGTATACCTTCTTTTACATCATCTTTGTTCGGAAGGCCAAGATGTTCTTTGGGTGTCACATAACAAAGAAGGGCGGTTCCAAACCATCCGATCATCGCGGCCCCGATAGCAGACGTGATATGATCATATCCTGGCGCTATGTCCGTTGTGAGTGGACCAAGCGTGTAAAAAGGTGCTTCTTTGCAAAGCACAGTTTGTTTATCTATATTTTCCTTTATGAGGTGCATCGGAATATGCCCGGGTCCTTCGATCATAACCTGAACATCGTGTGACCAGGCTACTTTTGTTAATTCACCCAGGGTTTCAAGTTCGGCGAATTGAGCTTCATCGTTCGCGTCCGCGATAGACCCGGGTCTCAATCCGTCACCAAGACTAAAACTGACATCATACGATTTCATAATCTCACAAATATCCTCGAAATGCGTGTAAAGAAAGTTTTCTTGATGATGTGAGAGGCACCATTTAGCCAATATAGCTCCGCCACGGGACACGATCCCTGTGAGACGCCGGGCCGTTAAAGGAATATAAGAGAGCCGCACTCCCGCGTGAATCGTAAAATAATCGACGCCTTGCTCGGCTTGTTCTATGAGAGTGTCGCGAAAAATATCCCAGGTCAACTCTTCCGCTTTGCCGTCGACCTTTTCCAATGCTTGATAGATGGGAACCGTCCCGATCGGCACGGGGGAGTTTCTGAGGATCCATTCTCGTGTCTCGTGAATATATTTCCCCGTTGAAAGATCCATGACGGTGTCCCCGCCCCAGCGGATGGACCACGTCATTTTTTCAACTTCTTCGGCAATACTCGAGGTGACCGCGGAATTTCCAATGTTGCCGTTGATTTTCACAAGAAAATTTTTCCCGATGATCATCGGCTCCAGTTCCGTGTGATTAATGTTAGCCGGAATGATAGCCCGTCCTACTGCCACCTCATTTCGGACAAATTCCCCGGAGCAATTTTCGCGAATGGCAACGTATTCCATCTCTTCGGTGATAATTCCTTTTTTGGCGTAATGCATTTGCGAGACATTACGACCGTTTTTGGCGCAAAGAGGCTGTTTGAGATTTTGGAATCGTATTAAAGAAAGTTCAGGATCCGCGATGCGCTCTCTGCGAAAACTTGAGGTCGGAGTTTCTAGCTCCTTTATATCACCGCGTTTATGTGTCCAGTCAAGTCTAAGCTCAGGGAGTCCCTTCGATATATTTATCTTGATGTCGGGATCCGTGTAAACACCCGAGGTATCATACACAGTGATGGACGGATTGTTGACCTCTTGTCCGTTCTCTTCGGTAGGAGACTGATTTATTCGGCGAAAAGGTACGCGAATATTTTTAAAAATATCCCCCGGGACATAGGTTTTGCGTGAGCCGGGAAAAGGTTTAAATGAAAGATCAATTTTAGTCGGAAGAAGATCTTTTGATTTATGCGGTGATGAAGAAAGATTTATCATGAGCGACCTCTTAATGAATTTTTGTTGGGTATTTTAGAGGAGAAGCGACCATTAAGGTTTAAGCTGTTGGAAATTATATTATAGGAAGGAAACAAAAGCAAACATTAACGAGATTTAATGGTGTGGGCCAGGAGAGGATTAGCTGAAAGATGTGCCGCAGCCGCAAGTGGTTTTAGCATTTGGATTAATGAACTTAAATCCGCTCTCGTTGAGGCTGTCAAGATAATCAATCGTGATGCCCTTGATGAGACGAAGCGCGTTTTTGTCGACAAAGACTTTCAGCTCCCGCATTTGAAGAATTTCATCCGTGTCCAGAGGATGCTCCACAAATGATAAAAGATAGGTGTATCCTGCACATCCTCCGATTTTAACTGAGATTTTTAGGCCCCAACCGGTCTTGCCTTCAGCTTTCATAGACAGAAGCGCTTTTGTGATGGCCCCATCCGTGAGGCTGATGGGATACTCTGTGGGCTTTGATTCGGTTTTCAATTTATCAGTCATGGCTTTAGTTTCTTCACAAACTACCTATTATAAAGGCAATATAGCACATTTTAGCTTAATCGTCAAGGAAAACGAACAGTGATAATTTTGTAATGCATAGATAAGATTAGCTTTATGATTTTTTCAGTTCTGAATCCCCTGCCGGATAAAATAAGGCCATGCTGTTTGTAAACCCATGAAGATAGTTTCGTTTTCCGACAGGGCCGATTTCACCGGCGCAAAAGAAACCCGCCACGGGTATGGGACCAACATGATTTTGGATCGCTTGGATGTCATGATGGCGTTCTTGATACATATGTTGACCACGCCCATTACAATTAAAAACCAAAGCGGCTTGTGGTAAATCTTTTTTTTGGGATGTTTTCAATGATGTGAGTAAGGAGACAAGATCTTCCTTGGCCGTCTTGCCGTCACGGACATGAAATTGAATGGTCTGTCCCGTTTGAATGGTATCTGCGATCGCGATGGCACCTGCTTGTTCATCCGCGCCGATAACTCCGCGAATGAGAAAATCACCTCGTTTGAACGTGTGAAGGTATTCATCCATCACAATCCCGACAAAGAGCGCTTGTGTGGCAAGTTCTTTTTCAGTTGGAGTGCATTTGTCCAGAATGTCCTGCAAAATTTCCAAAACAGGATGATTAGCAATGCTGAAAATCATATTTCTCTCGGCCTTGGTCACGGTATATGTGTTCCCAATAGGACGACAGCCTTGAGAAACAACTGTTTTGACCGTCACTTCTCCCGTGAGGATGAGGCCTACGGCTCCCGAATCAAAAAACTCTTGGTTAATAAAGAGCATGTTCTCTCCGGGATGTGTCGCTCCGGACGCAATGCCGCCGACAAGGGTTTGACCCGGATAGGACATGTTGATGCCATCGATAAACATTTGTGTGTCAAACATGAAAGGATCAGACAAGAGAAAAAAAGTGGGATTTTCATTCGGGTAAACATCAAAAAAACTGTGCCATTCGCTCATTGATTCAAATTGACCCATTTGATTTTGACTGATTGAGAACGGAACGATTTTAGCCCCCGGGAGTTTTGCTAAAAAAAGAACCATGCCCGGATGATCTTCGAGCTCTTCATGTGAACCGATGACACTCAAGCAAGTGCATCCCATTAATGTTTGCACAGAAATGGAGGCGAGAAGTTTTGAAAGAAGTTCAGATAAATGATCTCGATAATCACCGGAAATAAAAAGGATCCCGAATTGATAAGTGCCATCGAGATCATGAGTTAGTTCCTCAACGGCTTTCGTGGTATCCGTGTTTGTCGAAGTTCGACTTACAAATTCCATGTTTTAATTCCTCCATTTGATCGAGCAGCCCATAGAAGGGAATTGTTTGGAGGAAATTTTCTCTTCGTTCGCTAATTGGGTGATAGCGGTTTTTAATTCTTCTTGCTTGACCAGGGATTCATCTTTCCAGCTGTCATCGATACGGCCGTGATATACAAGTTTTTTGTGTGAATTAAAAAGATAGATATCCGGCGTGCATTGGGCCTTAAAGGTTCGTGCCACTTCTTGGGATTCATCGACTAAATAAGGAAAAGGGATCCGCCATTCTTTAATTTTTTGCGTCATTTTTTCGGGAGCGTCCTCGGGGTAATTTGGATGAATATTAGGATTGATCGCGACTGTGTTGATACAAAGTTCTTTGGCCCCGTGGGACAGCCTGATAAATCGGGGCCATACGGCAACAGCATAAGGGCAATGATTACAGGTAAACGCGACAAGAAGCCCTTTGCTTCCAAAGAGCCGATCACTTGTATGTACCGTTCCCTCCGGATCTTTGAGGATAAATGGGGTAATATGCGTTCCTAAGGGAATCTGGAGTGATTCTAAGAGAGACATCAAATCCGTCCAATGCAAATCATGGGTTAAAGGGTCATTATAGATTGGAGAATGGGCCTGTCAAGCCGATTGATTTACTCCGATTTTAATTTATAATGATACTGAATCATACATTAAAAGGGAGATCGTGACAGAAAAAACAAACGGGGTGTTGATTCACCAAATGGAACTGGGTCCCATGCAGAATTTTCTCTATTTTCTTGGAGATGATTCCTCTAAAGAAGCGGCTTTGGTCGATGCGGGTTGGGAGGCCCCCGCGATTCGGCTTGAAGCCGAACGTTTGGGACTCAATATTACAAAGATTTTACTCACACATGGACATCCGGATCATATCGATGCGTTGGAGCAGATTTTAGAATACTTTCCTGTTCCGGTTTATCTTTCTCAAGAAGAGGCCCCGTATTACCGACCCAACATTAAGGAACTTAAAAACCTGCGAGACCAAGACACGATTACTATTGGGGCTATTTCAGTGACATGTCTTCATACACCGGGACATACACCGGGCGGTATCTGTTTTTACACACCCGGACATCTTTTAGCCGGTGACACCTTGTTCATTGATTCCTGCGGCCGTGTGGATTTACCCGGGGGAGATCAGGATACACTTTTGAAATCCATTCGGAGTAAAATCTTTCCCTTACCCGACGAAACGATAATTTATCCGGGTCATAACTACCATTCCTTGCCGTACGACACATTGGCACATCAGAAAAAGACTAATCCATTCCTTCGGTAGATCCGGGTTATTTATTTTTCACAAACACAAACCCCATCTCTTTACTTGTATCAGGGTCTTTGACGCGGGATGTTAACTTTACAGCCTCTTCGGGTGTGCATTCTTCTAGGTATTTCACGACGAGCTTACTCGGTGGACGGGATTTGTTGTGAACGCGGGAGATGATTTCTTGGCCTAGAAAACATCCCTTCGTGAATGATACATAAGTAACATCATCCACATTGAGAAGCATCTCATGGTGGTAATCTATCCCTTGCATGGGGATGTTGTTTTTAACGCGCCAAAGCGTGAACTCATCTTGAGATATTCCCGCATCTTTTTTGTTTTTGGACAGTATCATGCGTCCTTCTTTCTCGGGGATGCTTAAATCTCCGTCTTCTAAAGGGGATTTTCCTTCAAGATCAAAATAAGTGAACCAAGGCTCTGCCGTGAGTTCTGTATCTGACAAATCAAGAAAAGGTTTTAAATGATTTTGAAGTTTCTCTTCAAAGGATTTCTCGATCGCAAACAGTAGATGATCGGCGTCCCTTAGAATTTGCCCAAAGGTCACAACGATTTTTCCGTGAATATCAAGAAAAGCATTGTGAGGGGTGTGGATCGTGTTTGAAGAAAGCCCCTGGATAAATTCCTCTGTATGGGGGGAGAGGAGGTATACGGATTTATTGAGCTGATATAAAGGCATGATATTAAAAATGACAAAATCCGAATGACAAGTGACAAATGGTAAAACCAAAAAAACTGATAATAAAACGCATATGAAAAATCCAACATTCAAATAACAATTAAGATTTAGCTAATGAGATCCTTAACGGCATCTCTTTCTTCTTCAAGCTCCGTAATGGTCAAACTGATCTTTTTCTTTGCAAATTCATTATGCTCGATATTTTGAACGATTTCCCAGTTAGATCCCGACATACGTACAGGAAAACCAACCATCAGGCCAACAGGTGTAGAGTAACTGCCGTCGGAAGAAACGGCTACAGAAAAAAAGTGCCCTTCCGGTGTGGGGGTGATCAGATTTTTGACGGTATCAACAACAGCATTGGCCGCGGATGCGGCTGAAGAGGTTCCTCGCGCTTTTATAATGGCCGTCCCGCGCTGCTGTACGGTCTTAATAAAATCATTTTGGAGCCATGTTAGATCTCCAATCACGTCCGTTACGGGGTTTAAGGAAATACGAGCATGATAAAAATCCGGAAACTGTGTGCTCGAATGATTGCCCCAAATGGCCATGTGCGTGACATCATGGGGATGAACGCCGGCTTTGAGAGCCAATTGAAATTTAGCCCGGTTTTGATCCAGCATCGTCATCGCAAAAACATTGGTTGCGGGAATTGTTTTCATAACGCTTTTTAGGATCCAGGCGTTAGTGTTACAAGGATTTCCGACAACGAGTACTTTGCATGTCGGCTTGGCAAATCGATCCAGAGCCTTGCCTTGGCCGATAAAAATTTTTCCGTTGATAGAGAGAAGATCTTTTCTTTCCATACCGGCTTTTCTGGGAACAGATCCGATGAGTAAGGCCCAATCGCAATCCTTAAAAGCAATATTTTCATCAGCCGTGACTGTCACGGAACGAAGCAGGGGCAGAGCGCAGTCATCCAGCTCCATTTGAACGCCCTCTAAAGCCGATAGAACATTCGGCAATTCCAGTAGGTTTAAATCAATCTCGGTTTTAGGACCGAACATGGCGCCGGACGCGATACGAAAAAGAAGCGCATACCCGATGTGCCCCGCGGCTCCCGTAACGGCAACACGAATACGTATAAGTCCATTTTCCATTTTCTTGACTATTCCTTGTTGAGCGCTTCTGTCAGGATCGTTTTTGTGTTTGGATCATAGGCAATGTCCATGGCAAGCGTGTGGGCCTGATCGGACATTTTTTTCCACGTTTTCTGTATGACACCAATGACTTTATCATGATCGGTCTTTTGAATAAAGTCCGAAAGCTGGGTCTCCAAAAATACGAGGGTTAGAGCATCTTCTAGTATTTGGCTGTCCGGATGTTTGGGGAAGTGTTTCTTTGTGATGAGATCCGTGACCTCTGTGATTGTTTGTTCACCGTATCCGGTTTGCCGGAGGATGTCTTTTGTTATGTCCGCATGAAATAGAGCTAAAGTTCTGCGCCACTGGCGATAACCCTTTCGATCCATCGGAAATGTGTTTCGAGGTTTTTCCCAGCGGCGAATGTGGATGGCTCGTGCTGCGAGTAAAAGACTTTCTCCGGGATTATCTGTGATCCGATACATCCAACGAGTGACATGATCAGAGTAAAGATACTCAAATCCAAAAGACCCCTGCTCTAAAATTTCTTGTCTGGGATCTAGCTGATTTTCCTCATCAATGAGGGCTATTGCTTTTTGAAAACAAACAGATTCTTGGGGTTTGTTCATAGCGATGAGGTCCTTACAAAACCCATAAAAAGCGCGGCCCAGGCTAAAATAAAAAAGATACCGCCAATGGGTGTGACAGCCCCCCATGTTTTTGTATGCGTGAATACGAGAAGGTAGAGGCTTCCCGAAAAGATGAGGATTCCCAGGATGAAACCAAATCCCGCTCCCTTGAGCCAGAATTCGTCTAGACGCCCCTGAAGACATACCACAAGGATAAGGGCTAAAGAATGAATCATTTGATAGCGGACACCGGTGTCAAAAATAGCGAGCTGTTCAGGTGAAATTTTTGCCTTGAGCCCATGCGCGGCAAAAGCTCCCAGGACTACACCTAAGCCAGCTCCAAAGGCTCCGAAAGCGCCGAAAATTTGCATAATTTTAGAAAGATACATTGTCTGTAATCATTTTTGTTCATTTTTTCAAGAATATACTCGAAAAATTCGCATTTAGCAAGAAAATTCCAATTTCATGAAATATTAAAACAGGCGAGAGATGAAATCGACCTATTTTTTGTGTAAATCGATATGTTTGAGTGTTTAATCTTGTGTATATTGACAAAAATTGGCCAAACGTGATAATAATTGACATAGATGAAATCAAATTTTATAATGTCGCAAGCAACCCAAAATAGGGTGTTCAAGCGATGAAGGCCCCCGCATATCATAAGGACTTTGACTCATAGAGAGAAACCGGGCTGAATCCAGCGTTTCGGAAAGCAAAAAATATTATCCATGAATCGGACTCATAATGTGATGTTAAGATCTGCTCGCATGATTTTCTTGATCGTGCTTGTTCTCTTAAGTTCGGGGTGCGAAAAGAAGGGGAGAGGGGAGGCAGAATTTGAACAGGCGGCCAGAGTTGTAGAAACTATGTTGGAGCCGAAGAATATTAAGGCGACAGTATTTGTATCTCTTTATCCTGAAAAAAGACCGTCGGATTTCATTGAATTCTTATTTACTGCGTATGCCGCGGCTCTTTGGCCTCCGTCAAAATCGGAAGGTGAAGATGTGTATCATGCCTACCGGGGCCCAAAATTACCAGATGACATTGGCCTTTCTAAAAAAACCACGAATGATTTCTCTGGCAAACAACTTGTAATCTATGGGAACGATCAGAAAGGGACCATAGCGGCTGTTGGATTTCTCGGCCCCGATCGACAGGCCTGGCCTTCCGATAATCTTCGCTTCTCGAACGCCTAATGTTTAGAAGAGCGAAGCTCTTCTAAAATTATGCACGGGCTTGTCAGGTTCCAGACCCACGTTGAAACCATGCACGGGTTCATCCTGGATTGGCAACCCTGAAAGCTTGTGTCAATTTTTTCAGGAGCTTTGCTCATGGGAAAATTGGCCTTATAGGGTTCCAGACTTAGGATGAAGCCTGTTTTGTGCTTCACTTGTCACAAATAATATTTCCGTTCCTATTTAGTTTTGCCTTCGTCTTCAAGATCCGACTTCTTCTTATCGCTTTTTGTGCCTTTTGAAATTGAGTCTCTCATGCCGGTATCAGATTGGATGTTCTTGAGATTGTAGTAGTCCATAACACCGAGATTTCCGTCTATAAAAGCTTGAGATATGGCTTTAGGAATCTGAGCTTCGGCCTCGATGACCTTCGCGCGCATTTCCTGAGCCCTGGCTATCATTTCCTGTTCTTCAGCAACTGCCATGGCTCGCCGGCTCTCAGCACGTGCTTGTGCGATTCGTTTATCGGCTTCTGCCTGTTGTGTTTGCAGGTCGGCCCCAATATTGGCTCCGACATCGACATCGGCGATGTCGATAGACACTATCTCAAACGCGGTTCCGGCGTCTAATCCCTTGGATAAGACATTTTTGGAAATGAGGTCCGGATTTTCAAGAACCTTTTTATATGATTCTGAACTTCCAATGGTTGAAACAATCCCTTCACCGACACGGGCGATGATGGTTTCTTCTGTTGCGCCTCCCACCAGGCGCTGTAAATTCGTCCGGACTGTTACACGAGCTTTCGCTTTTATCTGGATGCCATCCATAGCTACAGCGGCTATCGTCGAGTTAGGACTGTCGGAAGCGGGGCAGTCAATGACGATTGGTTTGACGCTGGCTTGAACGGCTTGGAGAATGTCACGCCCGGCAAGATCGATGGCGGTTGCTTGTTTCCAGGACAATTCCATATTGGCTTTGTTGGCCACGATCAGGGCTTGAACAACCCGGATAACATTTCCGCCCGCCAAGTAGTGAGCTTCAAGATCATTCGTCTCAACGGGTATGCCGGCCTTGAGGGCTGTGATACGTGCGTTTACGATGATCGTTGGGTTTACTTTCCTTAGACTCATTCCGATAAGGCTGAATAAAGCCACGGGTGCGTTGGAGAGTAAGGCTTGCAGCCAGAGCTTGAAGAATTTTAAAAAGATGATTCCCATAACGATCAGGATGGCGAGTAAAATAAATAACACGGGCATGATGAGCTCCTTTTAAGAGTTTAGAGTTAAGAGTTCGGGGTTCGGAGATTTTTACTCCCAACTACGAACTAGGCCATCTTTAGATGGCCTTAACGACCACACGATTGCCTTCAACTTGAATCACTTTGATGGGGGCCTCATTTTCAATGTATTCACCCTGAGTGACAACGTCGTAACGGTGTTTGTCGATTTTAACGACGCCGGCCGGTCTTAAATGCGTCACCGTTACCCCGATTTTGCCGGTCAAATTTTCGAGCGCCGTGTTGACCGACGTGTAGCCTTCATCCGTGGACATAGATGCACTTAAAATCAGCCTTTTTCCGGCTTTTGTCCGAGGAAGAAATTTGATCCCGATGATGAGAAAGAAAATACATCCAATGAGTTCGATAATAGTGAAAAGCAAGCCTTTCTCAGGTCCAAAATTTTGAAACGTGCCTCCCATACTGGCCAGTATAGAAATGGTCCCCAAAATTCCCAGTATGCCTCCGGGCAGATAAATCTCGAGGTAAATCAAGACAAGCCCGATCACGTAAAACAAAATGATATGAAGCGTGGAAAGTGCCATTTTAACTGAGCTTTTCTACGAAAATTGTGTTTCCATCGATGCGGATGATTTTGACACGGGTGTCTTTTTCGATGAACACATCTTCTGTAAGAACATCGTACTGCTTATCATTAATCTGGACCTTACCAGAGGGCCGTAAAATTGTCAATGTTTGCCCCGCTTGGCCGATATGCAGGTTTTTAAAATCCTTGATCGCTGTTGAATAGCCCAGATCTTTTCTTTGTTCCTTAAGCAGGGCAAAGCTGGACCATAATTTTGTTCGGGGAAGATACTTTGAGAGCATAACGATTCCCGCCGCGGAGCCGATAACAGCGATAGAAAGCGAGAGTGACGGGCCGGCTAAATTCGGCATTTGAGTCGGCCAAAAAGATTCACCTTGGGGGATAAAAATGGGTCTTCGAATCATGGCCAAGACGAGGGAGATAAAGACGCAGATTAGACCAAGGATGCCCGCGTATCCAAATCCGGGGATAAAAAATATTTCAATAGCTAAGAGGATCGCGCCAATGCCAAAAAGAAGAAGATCCTCCATGCCGGCTAATCCCGCGATACGGTGTCCCCAGAAAAACAGCGCAAAACATATCAGAGCCAACGTGCCTCCGAGCCCCCAACCGGGGGTTTTAAATTCGAGGTAAATGCTCATCATGCCAATCATCATAAGAACACCCGAAACGCCTGAGTTCGTTATGAGAAGGGCGAGACCCTCGGACCATGACGGAATAATTTCTTCGACTGTGTAATCCGACATATTTTCTCTTTCGAGTAATTCATCGATGTTTTTGACGGTTCCCAATGACAATTGAATTTTCTTTGATTCCGCTTCGATATTTGTGAGAGTGAGAAGTTTCCCTTGCTCGATGACTCCCCTGATTTTGATATCCCTGTCAACCATGGCAGATACGATGTCATCCGGATGTCCATTGTGTTGAGCTGCCGTTTTTATGAGGGCTTTTGTTCCGGATGTGATTTTTTCTTCAAAAGAACTGGATGTTTCTTGAGGACTTCCGGTCGATGAGACCGAAACAGGTGTTGCCGCGCCGATAACGCTTGCCGGAGACATATAAATTTTGTCGGTTGCAACCGCGATAAAAGCTCCGGCCGAAAAGGCCTTATTGTTAATAAAACTTGCCGTTGGGATGGAGGAGGAGAGAAGCATCTGCATGATCTCTTCCGTTGCATCAAGCCGGCCTCCGTTCGTATCAATTTCAAAGATGATCAGTTTAGCATTTTTAGATTTGGCTTCCTCAAGGGCCCGATGAATGAAGTAGGCCATTCCTTTATTGATTTCTCCATTGATAGGGCAAATCACAACAATATTCTCTTCCTCAGTCTGCGAATAAGGCGCCATTATAGCTATCAGAAAGATGACAAGTATAAAGATAAAGCCTAACGAGTTTGGGCGAGTGACATTCATGGTTTGATTTCTCTTGATTAAGGCCGATAAGCGTCTATAATGAGGCGCTTACGTTAACACGTGTGTCCACAATGGTTAGAATAAATGGAGCTGAGGGGAGTCGAACCCCTGACCTCCTGCATGCCATGCAGATGTGCTCCCAACTGCACCACAGCCCCACAAAATCAATACCTTGTTGATAATAGAGGGGTTATAATACTCAAAAACCGGAAAAAAAGCAATATATGCTTAACAGATGAGCTTCCGGTTATACGGTAT
>JADFSZ010000053.1 GCA_022560555.1 PVC group bacterium | reverse complement strand
TGTCATTTTTTTCTCCTTATCGCGGACCTATTTTACTCATTATCTTACCATTGTCAATTGGGGGGCTAGCTGAATAACGTTCAAACCTGTCTGATCCAAGGCGTCACAGCAACGATTGAAATACAGTACATATATTATCAGTATTTTAAAATACTTAAAAATCACAGAAAAAAGAATCAGTGATCTCTCTTTTTGAACAAATCATATAGTATGTCCCTCAGTTCCGCTCAGGGCTCCTCTTCATCATAAACAATCCTGACCGGAATTCCAATTGAAACCCAGTCAAATAATTGTTCAACATCTTTATTATGCATCCTGATACAGCCTGAACTAGTCGCCTGGCCTATGCTTTCCGGCTCAATTGTGCCATGAATGCCGTAACCTTCTACTGACAAACCCATCCATCGAGAACCTAAAGCATTCTCCGGACTACCAGCAGGAATAACAGCTCCAATGCGATACCAGACAGGATCAATCAGTTTATTTGTAATTGTAAATGCGCCTAGAGGGGTGGAAATATTTTTTCCGATTCCCACACGATAGGCAGCGACCAGATCGCTGTTGCTATAAAGAAACAACTGTTTATGGGAAAGATTTATATCAATGTGAAACTTTGGATCAGGGATTCCCAACTTCATTCCAGGATGGATTGTATCAGAGACAAGATCATTCACTTGTTTTAGCAACTGAACAGTAATACCAAATAGGCGGGATATTTGGTAAAGAGAATCCCCTGGCTTTACGATATAGATTTCTTTAACCCAGGGACTTCGGGGAGAAAAGAATTTTGCTTGATTTTCTAAAGCTCTTTGCCTCTGTGCCATAAAATCGTTTTCTTTAAGTTCCTGTTTTACTATGGGTCCTTCTTTGTCATAAGAGTAGAAAACGAAAAGAGATGCAATGAGACAGACAAGGCCCCCTATAACGATAAATTTCAAATATGCCCATTTCATAAAAGTTTCTGAATAGTGATTAAAAAATTTCCATGTCTTGATAACCAATAAACTTTTTGACCAAGATCATTTTTTTATCCACTTAATTCCTTTACAAGATCTCTCATTTTTTTAATGTTCGAGCTTCTTAAAGGACAGGTCCTATCAACCGCAACACATTGGGCCAGCGTCATTGCACATCCGCAGGGGCACTGCATCTTGTTGGTTTTATCTAAAACTTTTTTTCTTTGTGCCTGTGTGAGTCCGGAGAAATCCACCGCAGTGATATCTGAGTCCGTGTAGTAACCCCTTCCCCGCGAACCTTCAGAGATAACCGAATTATAACCGGTGGGCCTGCTTACAGGACCATTCCTGAAAATCCCGTAGCCGACCAGGAGCACAACGGCCGCTCCGCCGATCCATTTCAAGGCTCTCTTTAGTTGTCGGTGCGAAGAGGCTTCTTGCTCTCCCTTTAAAGCACAACAACGTTTGTACTTCTTACCGCTTCCGCACGGACACGGAGCATTGCGAGAGACAGTAGGATTTTTATTCATCAGTCACCCTTGTCATTCATAAAAGCTCTTGAATAACTGACTCAAATACTTCTTTATCCCGATAGCCCACAAACGTCTCAACAATACGCCCTTCCCGATCAATGATGAATGTCGTGGGAATCCCGCGAATTCCTCCGTAATCCTCAACCACCTCTTGGTTGCTAATGAGCATTGTATAATTGATTTCATGCTCCTTGACAAAAGGCCTAACCACATCAGCGCCCCCTTGATCAAGAGAAACGCCGACAATCTCTAATCCCTGTTCTTGATACTCACTATAAAGAGCTTTGAAATGAGGTAATTCCGCTATGCATGGGGGACACCAGGTCGCCCAGAAATCGAGAATGATCACTTTCCCTTTAAGATCAAAAAACCGAAAAGGCTTGTTATCAAGATCATTGAGAGTGAAATCTGAAGCGACTTGATCTCCTGAGTTGTTTTCTGCAACAGGCGTCCGTTGACTTTTCAATAAAGGGCTCAGGGCCATTATCAGTAATATGACTACGATGAACGGAATTAACTTTCTTTTTTTCATTTTTTGAAAATCTCCTTTTTTTTATATTGTAAATTTGTAAAAGAAAGAGGGGATATATCTCAGTAGCATCGTCAAATTATTGGAAAACACAAGCACCCCGATCGCGATCAAAAGCGATCCGGCCACAATCTCTCCGGAGCGAATAAATCGTTTGTAACGCTTAAAAAAGCGCATGAATAGACCAACACTAAACCCTGTAATAATAAACGGAATGCCAAGTCCTGATGAATAAACAGCTAAAAGAAACATCCCCTCTAAAACGGTCTTTTGGGCTGCTGCCAGCGTAAGAATTCCTGCCAGAATGGGTCCGATACACGGAGTCCAGCCAAAAGCAAAAGCAAGTCCGATCACGAAAGCGCCGAAAAAACCAGGTGAATGCCGCTTGATTCTCAATCTCTTTTCTGTGTAGAGCCAGCTTATTTTTAGAATCCCCACAAGATGCAGTCCCAATATCACAATACATACCCCGGCGACCTTGGTAAATATTGTCATATGAGATAGTAAAAATTTTCCGACAAGAGAAGCGGAGGCGCCTAAAGCTATAAAAACGGCTGAAAATCCCAATACAAAAAAGATCGAAGCCATGCCCGTTTTCCAAAAGACCTCTCGACGATGTGTGTCCTTCTCGAGCACTTCGACCGATACTCCGGATAGAAACGAAATGTATCCCGGTATCAGCGGCAATACGCAAGGCGAGAGAAACGATAGTATCCCTGCTATAAAAGCCATACCTAAAGAAATCTGATTCACATTGAATTCCTCAAAAATTAAAGAACAAAAGAAATGCAAATAATAAAATGATATTATAGAGTTTCATAGGAATCACAAACAACCTTTTTCCTTAATTTTGGAACCAACAATTTTCCAGAGATTGCCTCAGCCTCATGCGTGCACGGCAAAGAATAACCCACAAATTAGTTCGTGTAATATTCAATATCTTACAAACTTCATCCGTTTTCATGCCTTCCATTGTGCTTAACATAAAGGCATCTGCCATAGGCCTGGGGAGTCTGTTAAGACACTCTTTAAAGACTTCCCAAAACTCTTTATTTTCCAGAAGTTTTGCCGGATCAAGAGTCCAATGTCCGGGCTGGTTTTTCCATATTCCGGATTTTGTAAAAAACTCATCTACGGATTCATCCTCATTGACAAAGTCACTGACAGGATGTTCTCTGTAATTCTTGCGAAAGTGATCGACAATCTTATGTTTCAAAATTCCGGTAAGCCAGGTTTTTTCTGTGGACAAACCTGAGAAGCGGTCCCGTGAATGAAGCGCGGCAAGAAAGGTTTCCTGAACAAGATTTTCCGCAAGTCCGGCATTCCGTAGACGACTCAAAGCATACCTATAAAGATAGTCGCCATAATGGTCCACCCAGGTTTCCGGGGTGGACGATTTACGTTGTATTTCTATCGTTGATGAATTCATGATTTTTTATTCAAAAGCTTAATAGCATACTCCGCTGCCCAAAGGGTTATCTTATCGTCCGTCAGTTTTGCTTTTTCAAGGAAGGGTCTTGTTCCTTTTCCATAATAGGCTAAAGTAGCCGCTGCATATATTTTTATATCCTTAGAATTTGATGTTTGGAGTGTATTGGCAATGGGCTCAATGGCTTTTGAGTCCCGCTTAAGAGCTAAATTTTTAAGGGCCCAGAACCTTATTTGATCATCTTCGTTATTCAATGCCTCAATGAATGCCGAAACAAGATCTTTCTCATTCTGTATTTGAATCATCACAATGGCGCGATGGATAGCCGCTTGAATGAGAGGATCCTTTGATTTCTTGGCGGCCTCATCTAATATGGGTAACGCTTTTTTATCTCCTAATTTTCCTAGTGCCTCAGCAGTGAAAAACTCGTCTTCCGAATGACGTATTTTTTCTATGAGGGGGCTTAAAGCTCGTTTATCCCTCATTTCACCTATCGCTTGAGTGGCGCAAATACGCAAGTCTTGATTAACAGGCTGATTCATGGCTTGAATGAGAGCGGGTATGGCTTTTCTGTCCCCAATCCTACCTAATGACTCAGCCATGACACAAGTACGAATTGTTCCTTTTGTGTCCCGCATGGCATCAATGATGGCATTTACCGATTTTTGATCTTTCCACCTTGCCAACTCAGAAGCGGCCTCCCAACGGTAAGAAGGCTCTTTGGAAATAAGTTTTCTGATGAGTTCTTCTCTCTTTGTGCTGTCTAAATCTTGCTTTTCCGCGGAAGCTTGTTTCAAGCTAAAGTAAATATCTTTTATTTCAGATTCGACTCTTGAACGGGCCGTTAAAAATTCATAACTTAAGAATACTCCAACAATAACAATAGCGCTCAGACAAATCCGAATACCTCTGAACTTTCTTTCTTTTATTGATAGGAGCCATTTATTAGAATTTTTCATGCTCTTACAACCGCACGCTTAATTTTGTAGCCGCAAAATAAATAATCATCATAATATTTTTACCAAAACCGTGTTCTTTCGGTTTCAAATGGAGAAAATCAGATCTTCTGTTCGGGTCATCTGCGTCGTCGAGTCAAGACCCCCAACAATCCCGACGCCACAAGAATAAGAGACATCGGCTCCGGAACTGCGGGAGCAGAAGGAGAAAGGAATCCCATCACCAGCACATCTAAATCAAAATGATCTTGGTCCAAAAGAGTTGCGAATGCATATCCACCGGCAGTTGTCCTCATTGGGGCTTTTGATTTACGCCGTTGTTGAACACGCATTTTTTCATGATGAATATTTTTCGTGCCGCTATCGACATTCAGCCCTAGACTTTTAAACCTTGCCGTATGAAACAACCCTTCCTCGGGTATTTTCCCTTCATAAGATAGCTCTTCCACCGGCATGGCAAAAGACGGCAGGGGACAAGCAAGACCTAAGAACAAAAACATTATGAATCCTCGAAGAATATTGTTCATCTGCTCTCCTCCTTTCGCCTTCCTGAAATTTAGAAGGCACGTCGTAATTCCGCGATCAAACTTTCTGCCTCTCCAATATCAAAAGAGCCGAATTTTTGAAAACGAATCACTCCTTGCTTGTCCACAATCGCCATCTCAGGGGTTCCTTTTGTTTGATAACGGATCATGGTCTCCGGGAGCCGGGTGTCGCTCACATGCGCGTCCATTCCTACCGGATGTTGTATCCCCTTTTCTTTTACATATTCCCTCAAGCGTTCGGCTGTTTGATAATCATGCCCTTCGAAAACCGTATGAATCCCTACCAGCTGAACATCAGCGGCGTTTTTATATTTTTTCTCCCATTGAAGCATAAGCGGAATGGAAAAACGATTACACCCCGGACACCACAGCTGAAAAAAATCAATCACAACGACCTTCCCTTTAAGCTGGTCTAATGAGATCGGCTCACTGTTGACCCATTCCGAGACAACCCATTGGGATGCTTGTTGGCCGACTTGTGCCGCTTGCGGACTGTTCATCCCATTCAGACTCAGTCCGAATAGAAAAGTCAAAACAATCGTCAACTTCCGCGCACGAACAATAAGCCTCCTGATTGTTATTCCGTGATCCGCCATGATTTCAATCGTCCAAACTTTCTAACAGACTTAAAAGCATATTGAACTGAGTCACAAATGATTGAAAACATTTTTCCAACATTTCTTCGAATACTTTAGTTTTAGATGGTGTATTTCGGGAGGCAAAGGCCTCTAAATGCGCGCTCCAAAATCTTGACAGCGGCTCCGCTCCACTTACATCCTCTTAATTGCCTCCGTGCTCCTTGCCTCCGTGTTCTTTGCCTCCGTGCTCAGATCCTTCCCTATGACTGCCTTCCTCCATGACAGGAATTCGATTGTCAGAGGAATCGTACGTATAGCGTTCATGCCCATCGACTTTGTGAATTCTCACGTCCTTGACACTTAAGCGGCCGCCTTCGTCTTCCACATCAAGATCAAGATCAAGAAGCTGACCGGTCTTGATATCTTTAAAATCCGCACAAGAGTAATAGTAATTTCCTGTTTTGCCAACACGTTCATGAACTCTGACGAGTTCTAATTGTCGCGTTTGCCCCGTTTCGGGATCTAACACATCTAATGTTCCCGTTGCCTCGGATTCTCTCATGACATAATCTGTCATGGCCGTCCGAATGGCATCATTAGACGGAGTGCTTGTCCCGCCGTTTTCTTTTACGCTTGTTCCACCGTGTTCTTGCCCTCCATGCTCGGCCGCCAAAACCATCGAACCGGCTCCAAAAACCATAGCATTGATAATCATGATTAAGACTATGAATTTGTTCACTTATTTTCTCCTCATTTATTGTGTTGTGAAGTATGTAAACCAACGAATTTTGCATTGTATTAAGTTGCGCGCGCCTCCTTTCTTTGATTCACCTCTTTAAACCGAAAAGATGTTCGGACCTGCTCAAAAACCTTTCCATCTATTTCCACATACGGATAAATAAAATAATTCAAAGGTTCCATGTGAATATTCGGATCCAAAACAATGTCCCGTCCCACGCTCACCTCAAGGCGGTCCGGTCCGATTGTGCCGAAATAATATTCGTATTTCGCTTTGTCCTTCCAAGCCTCCGAAATATCCACGGGTACCCACCCTAAAATCTCATCATAAAACTCCGCCCAGCAATGATATCCGCAAATCTCGCCTTCCGGTGTATTATGGATGAGAGGAACACCCATCACGAATTTTGCCGGAATATCCACGGCACGCGCGAGCGAAATAAATAACGAATGAAAATCCGTGCAGTTGCCGGCCTTTACCGAACAGACCCGTTCCGTATCGCCGTTTCCCCAACCCAAAATGGTTTTGTCGTACGAAACATTGTGAAAAATATAGTCATAAATCGCACGAGCTTTCCCCATCGTCGATGTCTCGGCTATTGTAATTTCATCGGCCAAGTCTTTAACCTTGGGACTTATGGTGACCAAACGATTGGCCTTGAGGTATCGATTCAAATCCGCATCTTTCGCCAAAACCGTCTTCAAAATACCGTGTTTATTTGAATATTCATAGCGCTTCACGCGATAGCGCACATTGAATATTAAGGAATCCCGTCGCGCTATGTCAACCGTATAACTGAGAATTTTATTGTGATAGACCGGATCATAGTAGATTGCCGTGTGTTCCTGTGGTTCGATGGTTATGTTTTTAATTTCCTGATAGGGGGTTTGAGCTAAAAGAGGCAGCCAGACTTTCAATTCCCTGCTGCCTTGAGGAATATCGTGAATGCGTATTTCATAATCAAAATCTACGAGTCGTGAGGAAGGGACACGCAGCCCTGCTATGCCCCATACCCCGCCCGGCACTAATATCAGCACCATAAGCAGAAAAACGATTTTGAATTTCACGGTTCCTGTCTTCATCATTTTTTCCTTTCCACGGGTTTCAAGGGCATGGTGATGAGCCGCGGCCATGTGAGTTCCTGCGGTTTTTCAAATTCCTTAAGACCAAAGTGAAGCTTCTTGGCATTGACACCACTCACTATAGTTCTGAACAATCTGTCCCAAACGGAAAATATCGTACCGTAATTCGAATCGGTCTCGCAACGAATATCCGAATGGTGAATGCGATGCATGGATGGCGACACAAAGACAAGCCAGAAGATATCCTCCTGTGGTTTGGCGATCCTGATATTGCTATGCGTGAGTTGGGTCATAAAAACAAAGATCACCTTAAAAATGCGTACCTCCCAAATGGAGGCACCCAAAGAAAGCATGAGGGCATAATTGATCATGGCTCCCAAGGTCACCTCTCCAAAATGGAAACGGGAAGCTGTCGTGACATCCACTTCGCGATCGCTGTGGTGCACCCTGTGAAACCGCCACAAAAAAGGAATCGCGTGATTGAGACGATGCCAGACATACATCGCGAGATCTAAAATCACAATCGTAAGTATGACGCGCGAAAAACTATTGAGACCGAGACGGCCAAATAAATCTAGATGAAACAGCTCTGTAAAAAGAGACGTTCGTTGCAGAAGAATCACAAAGCCTTGATCCACAATAAGAAGGTTACAAAAACTGAGGGAAAAATTGATAAGCCATCTTTGCCAGGGCAGTAACGTCATCCGCCGAAAAGGAAAAACCCTTTCCAAGGCTAGAAAAAAGACAATCCCCGCGATCCCTGCGAGCGAAAGATAAAAGGGAATATTAGTTTTTACCATTATCTCTTTTCCTTAGATTCGGAACAACCCCGACAATTTCAAAACCTTCTCATGTAAAGAAGTTTGAGCACATCTACGTTCTCAACAAAACTACCGTTTCCCAATATTCGATCGTCATACATCTCACGCTCTTCATTCTTGCGCTCCCTCACACCCCATTTGCCTCCGCCACTTCTAAAGAGGCCTTCATTCTACCAAGATTTCTCCCTTATGCTTGAGTCCAATTATAACGGGGGCTGAAAGGCGCTTCCCTTTCTTCTAATATTTCTCTGTGTCCTGACCATTTATAACGCCTGAGATCCTTATACTCTATCATATTTGCTCTAACAGGGTTCAAATGGATATACCGCACTAAAGATAGCAAATAGGCATCTTTATTCGCAACGTTTCGACGTACGAAAGCCAGGAAACCACTTCCAGGCAATTACCCAGGCTATGGTTAGGAGGCCGGCCTTGAAACGCCTCCAGAAGCTGTAGGCGGAAATACCGGAAGGACGCTGAGCTCGCACTACCGGAATCGATACCAGAGGAAGCTGAGTGCAGCCAATCATTGCCACAATAGAAGGCCGTGTTGTATTAAAGCCAAGAAGGCACTTTACTGTATGTCTATTCATTGCCACAAAAATACCGGCATCTTCAGGAACACCGCATAATAACTGAAGCAGTTTTTTAAACAGCCGAGAGGTGAAAAGTCTAAAGGGAGACTCATACTGGCCGCGTCTTCCCGCAAAAACAGCGGCTGTACCTTCTTGTAACTTATCAACGAGATCAGGAATAGCCTCTGGGGGATCCTGCAAGTCTGCATCCATAATCACTACACATGTTCCCCTCGCATAGCGTAAACCAACCAATACCGCCTGATTTTGTCCTATATTGCGCTCCAAATCCAACACTCCTACTTGTGAATTTTCACGAGCGAGCTTTTCTAATATGACAAGTAAATCATCAGGACTCGCATCATTCACAAAAATAATTTCATATGAAAATCCCTTAGATTGGAGAACTTGGTGCAAACGGTTAAAGAGTGCATATAGCGTCTCTCTATTCTGATAGACAGGAACAACAACACTAATATATGGATCTTGAAGTGTCGTGCCTGCGAATAAATTAGATTTGTTTTTCATTTCGGTTATTCTTATCCTTTTTTAACGTAAAACATTCTTATAAGCATCTTGATGAAGTCGAAACCAGGAAATAGTCTTTTCCAACCCCCTCCGGAACGTATGACGAGGTTTCCATCCAAGTAATTTTTGAGCCTTCTCGATGCCTGCCACCCATTGAGCGGTGTCAAAGGAGGTAGGTCTATGTGCTCCAACTTGTACTTCAATCTTTTGCCCACATATATCCTGAACCATATCAACAACTTCTTCATTGCTCCATTGCTCTTGGGAGCCCACATTTATAATCTCGCCGGCAGTATTCTCAGCACCTACAGCGAGCAGGTAAGCCTCAATAACATCTTCGATAAAAACCCAATCCCGCCGGTAACCCGGAGGGGTCAAGGGTACCGTCTGTTTATGCATACAAGCTCTG
>JADFSZ010000052.1 GCA_022560555.1 PVC group bacterium | reverse complement strand
TTGACCGCGTTGTGTTTGAATCCTCCGGAAGATTTAAAGGGGCTCAATCTTAATGATATTTCCATTGTTCTGAAATTGGACTATCATGGTACAGGTGTTCTTCTGACGGGGGATGTCGAAAAAATATCGGAAAATCGTATCCGTCAAACTTATGGGGACAGTCTTAAAAGTGATATTCTTAAGGTCGCGCATCATGGATCTGAAACATCAACCCAAACCGCGTTTTTGGAATATGTCCAGCCCCGGGTGGCTATTATCAGCGTTGGTAAAAACAATATTTACGGACATCCCTCCCCCTCTGTGATGACTTCATTAAAAGAACACGGGATTATTACATTTCGTACTGACTTGGATGGAGCCATTGATATTGAAATCACGAAAAGAGGGTTTGTTGTCACGGCTCAGAAATCAGGCCGTATATTCCGTGGTAAAAGACAATAATGGGTGAATCTCATTAAATGTTGATTTTTGATGTTGATGGTGTTAAACAGTGTATTGGCAAGTGGGGACGAGCCAAAGATGCCAAAGTGTATCTAGGAATTTATTGAAATATTATGTCTGAATGCTTGTTTTGTAAAATCATTAAAGGCGAGATTCCTTCTCAGAAAATTTTCGAAGATGAAGATATTGTTGCGTTTTACGACATTAATCCTCAATCTCCGGTTCACATACTCGTAGTTCCTAAAGTTCATAAAGCCACTCTGGATGATCTTGAAGATGGTGACGCACATTTGGTCGGAAAGGTTACCTTGGCCGCCATCCGTCTGGCCAAAGAGAATCAAATCGCTCAAAACGGGTATCGCTTGGTTTGGAATTGTCGTGAACAGGCAGGACAGACGGTGTTTCACATTCATCTTCATCTCCTGGGAGGGCGGACATTTGAGTGGCCGCCGGGTTAACGGGTTTACGTTGTTGACTTCGTTTAGCCATTGTGATAACGTTACTTAAGTATTAGCTGAAACTTCTCACATGTTTATGTTTAAATGGCAAAAAAAATAATAGAAACCCTTTCGATAGATCTCGGCTCCAGCTTCATCAAAGTTCTTGTGTCCGAAAAAATCGATAATAAAACCATCATTAAAGATTTTAGTTTTTTCCCTTCATTTGAGTCCGATGCTATTCCTCGCACTGAAGAAGAAAAAAACGCTGCCCTCGCCGGTTCGTTAGAGAACGCCGTAAAATCCATTTCCTTTTCAGGAAAATTGGCCAAAACGGCCGTTTCCGGCCAGTCCGTTATTGTCCGTTATTTATCCATGCCTAAAATGAACCATACCGAATTGAAAAGTGCCATCAAATATGAAGCGGAAGGACATATCCCCTTTAACCTCAATGAGGTGATTATGGACTTTCAAGTTTTGGATGGGCAAGACAAGTCTCAAGACGGCAAGATGAGGGTTCTTCTTGTCGCTGTTAAACGGGATATTATCGATGATCGAATTAAACTGCTTCAATCGGTTGGTTTAGAGCCGGAACTTATTGATGTGGACTCTTTTGCTCTTGTGAATTCATTCGAAGCGAATCAGTCTTCACCGTCCGCGGACATGACATCCGCTTTGGTTAATATCGGTGCCAATATGACGAACATCAATATTCTAAAAGGCAGTGTGTCTCATTTTTCGCGGGATATTGCTATTGCCGGTCATTCTCTTACGAAGGCTGTGCAATCGAAGTTTTCATTAGGCTACAAAGACGCCGAAAAGCTCAAGCAAAATCCGGGGGATAAGGCAACGGAAGTGATGATAGCCATGGAAAATGTTGTAAAAAATCTTGTCAACGAAATCCAGCTTTCGTTCGATTACTACGAAAATCAAGTTGAAAAAGGCATTGATACGATCTATTTATCCGGCGGCTGTGCGTCACTCGCGGGGTTTTCCGATAAGCTTCAGGAAAAACTTGCTCTTCCCGTCCAAATCTGGGATTCTTTGGCTGCTTTTTCGTTTGTAAATGAAGCGCAAAAAGAAAAAATTTCATCTTTTTCCAGCATGTTTCCCGTTGCCGTTGGATTGGCGTTGAGGTAAGACAAACTATGATACAAATAAACCTGCTCCCCGAAGAAATACAGAAAGCACGAAAAAAAAGATCCATTTCTCTTAAAGTAAACGTGGTTGCCATTTCCGTTGTGGCTTGCGTTGGGGCTGTTTTTGTTTTTTTACATGTCATTCTCTTTGGATATAACGTCTTTCTCAATTCGAGATTTTCCTCGTTGGATAGCAAATATTTAGAGCTCAAGCCCGAAGCGGATCAGATTATGTATCTCAAAGAAAGAACGAACACTCTTATGCGGAAAAAGAATATTGTCCTGGATTTAATCGAAAGCCGGGTTTTGTGGGCCCAAAAACTAAATCAGCTTTCTGACTTAATCCCGGGCCAGGTCTGGCTCACGAATTATGAAATTAAAACGAAGACCGAACAAGTTATGCAAAAAGTCAAGATGCCCGACGGTACCACGATGGAAAAGCTTGTCCCCATCACCTATTTTGTCTTAGAGTATGAAGGTGGTGTGATTTCTCTTGAAAGAAGGGAAATGCTGTACCTTGTCGGAAACTTTATCGCGAACATTAAAAAGTCCGACGTTTACTTTGAGCTGTTTGAAGATATTGAGTTGGTGAATACGGAGCGTGAAAAGGAAAAAGAATCCGGACGCGAATACATGACATTTAAGCTCCGTTCCAAATTTAAACCCGGAATTATTTAAAAGAACATCCGCTTATGGAAAAACAAAAAAGAGATCTCGTTATCCTAGGGGGGATTCTCATTGTGGCGATCCTGATAGGGGATTGGTATCTGATTATGGCCCCGATGTTTAAAGGGTTTTCGACAAAGCATCAGAAGATTTCCGGACTTAAGAGCCTCATTCAAGAAGCAGAGTCTTTAAAGATGCAAAGGGACGAAATCGAAAAAAAACTTGCAGAAGTCGAACGGGAATTTGACCGTTACAATAAAAAACTCCCTCAAGCAAAAGATATTCCCGCTCTTCTCGCTGAATTCAATAAAAAGGCCGAAGAGGCCGGGATTAAGTTTGCGAAAGTTGAAACGCTGCAAACAATTCCTCATACAGTGGGAAAAAACATAACGTACCTTGAGCGGCCATTGCGGGTCGATGTGACAAGCGGATATCACGAAATCGGGTCTTTTCTTAATAAGATCGAATCGCTCGGACGTTTTGTGGAATTAAAATCCATGAAGCTGTATATTGAAGAGACAGCCGCACAAAAGCGTGAAAACGTGTTGCCGATACCTAAAGCTGAAATGACCCTGAGCACCTATACGTTTAAGGAATCGAAGCCGGAGGGTAAACTTGGTCAAGGCGGTATCAATCCATCAAAAACAACTCATCCAACGGTGCGTTAAATGATGAAATCTATCAAAAGAAAATGTAAGCATCAAAAACAGTCATTGCGTATAATTATTACGTCGATTTTCTTGATTTTGTTTTTTCCGATCTACGGAATTGCCGCGACAGATATTAAGCAAGCTGAAACATCAGGGGGCCTTCAAAACACCCCTTTAGAGAAATCCGGACAGGGGATCGAAGAATCTTTTTACTATGATTCCAGGGGCAAGAGAGATCCGTTTATCTCCCTCCTTAGTATGCCCGGATTGTATGAATACGATGACTCGACGGAAAGCCCGGAGGGTAATCTTGTAACGCTGTATGTGGAATTGGGCGGCATCGTTTGGGATCCTGTGGAACCTATGGCTTTGATTAATGATCGAGTCGTCCGGGAAGACGAGGAATATGACAGCATGAAGATACTGAAAATAGATCCAAGGAGTGTCCTGATTTTTTATAAAGATAAAGAGTTCCGTTTTGCGCTTGAATCGGATTCAGAAAACGAACTAAATTAACTTTTCGCGAAGGAGACAGCTTATTATGAGATACAGGCCTGAAAAACGCGGTTTATGGATGAAGTTTGGCGTATGGACAGCTTTTGTGTTGCTGTTCGCAATGACAGATTTTGCGTGGGCTGAAGAGAATGACAACATGGGAGAAACTAATGATGGGCAGGCTCTTCAGCGGATCAAGACATCTGAAATGATTGCGACAACGGCTCCGCTTGTAAAGCCCCCCTCAAGAAATGTAAATGACGGAAATATCACAATGGAGTTTCAAAATGCCGAGATCAAAGGTGTTTTGAATTTGCTCGCGATAAAAGGAAAAGTGAATATTGTGATTGACCAAGAGGTCGCGGGACGAGTAACGATGCGCCTTATTGATGTGCCTTGGGAAAAAGCTATTGATGTGGTTATCCGTTCGGGCGGATTTGTTTACGAAAAAGACGGAAATATTTATCGTGTCATGACTCCGGAAAAGTTAGAGGTCGAAGGTCTGAAGACACGGGTTTTCCCTTTGGTCTATGCCTCGGCCGGAGAAATGATCGGCGGTACGGATGCGAACAGCGGTATACTCGCTCTGTTATCTGATCGGGGAACGATGCGATATGACGCGAGAAGCAATGTTCTTATTGTCAGTGACACGGCAGAAAGTCTCTCGAGGTTGGCGATCGTTATAGAGCAATTAGATACGGAAACCAAACAGGTGGTCATTGAGACAAAGCTGATTGAGACAACAGTAGATGATGATAAAAACCTCGGTATTGACTGGACACTTAAAGCTACGGTGAGTGGTACGAAAGTGCCTTGGACATTCCCTTTCCCAAATACGGGTTTGAATTGGAGCTGGATTCCTAAAGGGGATCCGGCCGCCTCCGCGCCGGCGTTTGCCACAAATGAAGGGGGTGGAACCTCGCGCATGCCCGCGAGCACGACTACGACAACGAATGCATTCGGAGGGTTTGCGTTCGGCACGTTGGATGCATCAGATTTTGCCGCGACATTGGAAATCCTTAAAACAAATACAGGGTCAAGAATTTTGTCCAATCCGACAATAACAACCCTGGATAATAAAACCGCAAGCATCATAGTCGGACGTCAGGATCCTGTTCCGGCTTATTCATTTAATTCCGACACCGGGGCATGGGAGATTACAGGGTTTACGTATGAAGAATCCGGAGTCGAACTCGAGGTGACACCGCAGATTAATAGGGATGAATTTATTACATTGAAAGTGCATCCCCGAGTACGGGAAAATATTGGAACCGCGACGTTCCCGAGCGGCGGGTCTACGGCGGAAATCCCGATTTTTACGGTCCGTGAAGCTACCACGGAAGTTATCGTGCCGAACGGGCACACATTGCTGATCGGCGGTTTGATTTCAAGAACAACCGTTGATTTTGAGAGTAAGGTTCCCCTCCTTGGAGATATTCCTGTCTTGGGATATTTATTTAAAAAGACAACCAAACGGGAAGATGCGAAAGAGCTTCTTATATTTTTAACGCCGAGCATAGCCAGAGCATCCCGCACGGAAGCTGAGGCCCGTAAACTATTCCTCCCTCGAACCCTTAGGGAACTCGAAAAAGAGCGTAGTAACAAGGGTGAAAAGGAAAAAAAGAAAAGGGCAAAATCCAAAAAAAGACGTGCTCGTAAGAGCTAAAAGCACCTCCCGCCGGTGATTTCTTCTTTTTGGCGGTTTGATTCTCTCGCATCCTCTTTTCTTCTTGATCGTTGGTTCCCACCCCTTAGGTTCTATCACTCAAAAAAAACTTGACAATAAACGACTTATGGCTATATTGGTGTCTCTAGAGTGTTCCATTTTTAGTGCTTATTGGGCGCACTTTTTCGCGCTTATATATATAAAACTAATATAAAGCTTTTTGGGTAAAGGATTTATGAGTGAAGCCATTTATATTGACGGCGGAGAAAATGAGATCCGAGTTGCCCGCCTTGTGAATCAAAAGTTGGATGATCTTTTTGTTGAACGGCCGGATGTGAATCATTGCACAGGGAATATTTACAAGGGCAAGGTCATGTCGATCGTCCCGGGAATTCAAGCCGCTTTTGTAGATATTGGCATCGGAAAAAACGGGTTTTTGTATGTGGATGAAGTCATCCCATCAGAGGGAAGACAGGACATCAGTGATGAAGAACTGAATGATGTCCTCGAGCATAGTCGTACCAAACGAAAGAATCATTCGTCAAATCAAAATATCAAAACGTTGTTGAAAGAAGGGGACGAAATCGTTGTTCAGGTCACGAAGGATCCGATCGGGACCAAAGGACCGCGACTCACAAGCTACATTAGTATTGCAGGGCGGTACATGGTTTATATGCCGAATATCCGCCATCGAGGTGTTTCTCGAAAGATCACGGACCGAAATGAAAAAAAACGACTAAGGGAAATTGTAAAAAACCTAAAATCAAAAAATGATTGCGGGCTCATTGCCCGAACCGTAGGTGAGGGAAAATCAAACAAGGACTTTGAAAGGGACCTCAAGTATCTGGAACGTGTTTGGATGTTGATCCATAAAGAGATTGAAAAAAGCCCTTCACCGTACTTGCTGCATAGCGAGAGTAATTTGCTGGTAAGAGTGCTTAGAGATACGCTGAACGAAGATGTCAAACAGATATTTGTCGAGTCCCGTGAGCACTATCGCATGGTGAAGGAGTTCCTCTCGAATTACGGGAAAGAACTTAAGACAAAACTTGTCTATCATAAAAAGGGGGTTTCTTTATTTGAGGAAGCTAAAATTGAGAAAGAAATCGACAAGCTCTACCGCCGAAAAGTCTGGTTAAAATCCGGAGGCTACATTGTGATCGAGCAAACCGAAGCCCTTCTTTCCATCGATGTCAATACGGGCCGATACAAAGGAGCTAGTGATAAATTAGAGGAAACCGTGCTTGAGACGAATCTTGAATCCGCGGAAGAAATTCCACGGCAACTGCGTTTGAGAAACCTAGGCGGTATTATTATTATTGATTTTATTGATATGGAAAAGAGGAAAAACCGTCTTCTGGTTTATGATCGTTTGGATCGATGTCTCAAAAGGGACAAAGCTAAAACAAAAATTTACCAAATCTCCAAGCTGGGACTTATCGAAATGTCTCGTCAACGGGCGAGTAAATCTCTGACGTCTGTCGCTTTTCAGGGATGTCCTTATTGCGCGGGAGAAGGAACTGTGAAGTCGGGTCAGTCCCTCGGCCTGGATGTGATACGCGGTATTCGAAAAGCCTTTAGTAATCGAAAAATACTTAAAGTGCAGTTAGCTCTGAACCCTGAGAGCAAAAGATTTATTATGAAAAATTTTGAGCGGGAAATCAGTCAAATATGTCATCGATTTAAAAAGGAAGTGGATATCAGAGGGAATAAGGACCTTAGGCTGGATGAGGTTACCTATCAGTATCATGAAAAAGGAAAGAAATAATATTTGAGGAAGGGGCAACATTATGTACGCAATTATTAAAACAGGCGGCAAGCAAGTTAAGGCAACTGTAGGGGACATCATTCGCATTGAAAAACTCAAAAAGACGGATAAGAAAAAAGTGGAGTTTAAGGATGTTCTTCTGTTCTCAGACGGCAAAGTTACCCATGTGGGTCAACCCATACTGAAAGATGCTGTTGTCTCATGCACAGTCATCGAAGAGGGCAAAAGCAAAAAGATCATTGTTTATAAATATAAAAGACGTAAGAATTATCGTCGGAAAAGAGGCCATCGCCAACAATTTACGGCGGTAAGAGTGGATAAGATAAAAATTTGATATCAAATTTTGAAATGAGAAAGGACTTCGCTTACGCGAAGAAATGACAAATGACAAACAAAGCACAATATGTTTAAATTTGACATCAGAACTTTGTTAAAAATTCTAAGCGACTTTGGCACAGGAGTTGATAAAGCGTTTAGATTTCACGCGGAAGCAGTGATTTCTCATCTTTTGCGAGCGTGATAACACGGTCACAGAGGCATAGTCGATCAAGGAAGCGATCGCGAGTTTAAAATCGTTAAAGGTTTTGAGGGACTGTGAGTCCGTAATGATCTTTGAAAGATAGGCATTCTGTTTGATCCAGTACAAGCATGTCCATGCAAGCAGGCAAAGATGCCAGTAGCGCTCGATGGAAGTTTTGGAACGGACTTGGTACTGATCCAGAGCGAAAGAGTCTTTGAGTTCACGAAAGACTTGCTCGATGCACCAACGGCGCATATAGGTTGAAATGATGGAATAAGCAGAGATGCTGGTGTTATTGGTAATAAAGACATGGTGGGAAGGCTTATCCTTTTTATTCCATTTGCCGAACATGATGACGACTTTGACAGGGATAGGGCAATCGTTCAATGTGGACTTGAAGGAATAAGTCCAGTGGCGGAGAGATACACCATCACGGTTCTTAAGGTGAACAGGTTTGACTTTGTGTGGGTAGAACTTTTTGACGAGTGTAACGATCTCGCCGACCTGCAGCATAAGATGCTTTTTAAGTCCGGGATGGTAAAAGAAGAGTTTGCGAGTATCTTTAAGTTCCGTGATAAAAGTTTTGTTAAGAGAGTCCGTAAGATTCAGGAGTTCTTTCGCAGCATACCAAGAGTCCAAGAGGATCGTGTCGAAAGAGATGTGGGTGTTTTGGGCTTCAAGGATGAGGTTGTGGGCGAGTTGGATTTTGGATTTAAAGTCAGGATCCTCTTTTCCCCAACGGAACTCTGAAGCAGGTTTATAGAATTTAAGGTTTACAGGGAAGTATTTATTTTTGGAAGCAAAGCAGGAGGCAACAAAGACGTTACAGATTTCTTGACGGCCGAGACAGCCACAGTGTTGATATTGGGCCCCTTCGGTGTGTTTGGAAAAAGGTTTAGGGTTGCCGCAATCATCAATAATGAGGATGCCGTTTTGAGAGGAGGCTGTTGATTTTTGGGCTTGAAGAAGTTTAAGGCGAGCGGCGGAGAGATCATCGACAGACCATTTGGCTTCAGAGATGAAGTACTGAAATTGTTGGTAGTCGGTGTTCGCTTGATGAGCGAGAGACTGGATGGAACAGCGTTTATAATCTTTGAAGAGGGAATAGAACAAAAGAGTTAAGACGGCGAATTGTTTTTGAGAGAAGACGGCTTTGAAGTGATTAAGGAAGGTGTTGAGGATTTTGATATTGGCTTGGAAGATACCCATTGACCTTAGCTCCTTTGTTAGAATTTGAGTGCCTTTGCAACACCAATTTTAACAGGAGCTTGGGTTAATTTCAACAAAATAAACAAACGCAAAGCATTAATAATACGTAGGTTAAACAAAAATTTTGCTTACAAAACAAATAATTTTTTAGAAGTGTTTTTTTAACAGAGACTGGTAATATGAAAAAGCAATGGCTTAGTGAATGTGCAAGAGATTTGATAGCATTTGGTAGTATTCCATTCCTGGTTATCACTATTGCAAGGATTTCTGTAATAACGGTCTATTATCCGATGCAGTTTATTATAAGTTCCATTATATTTTTTATTTTAAAGACTATTTTTAGAGGAGATTTGCGAGCAGGGATAGGATTTATATTACTTGGATTTACATCTCTTTATTATAGTCGTCTTCTCTTCGCCATTTTTGCGTTTCTTGTTTATATTAGTTTAATTATTTCATTGTTTTATCTTAAACGAGATAAAAAAGAGATATTGAAAGGGATTTTACTCGGTGGGATAAGTGCAGGGATGGGGTATCTCATTGTGAGATTAATCTTCTTCTGAATATAAAATATTAGAGCTAAAATCCATTTCTACTGTGAACATTGTATGACTATAATTGTTTTAGGGGACGTAGTCCAAAAAGCCAAAAAGTTGAAATTGTTTCCTCTTCTGGTTAATAGGAATTAGTAGAATAGGGTCAGCCCTTCGCCCCGATCCTGGAACCTTGCAAGCTC
>JADFSZ010000051.1 GCA_022560555.1 PVC group bacterium | reverse complement strand
TAAGATCAATCTCACGAGTCACCTCATGACGATAGCTTGGGGGTGTCACATAAAAACGTTCTTTTTTAATTGCGGCACCCTCAACAACAAAATTAAGACTTTTTAAAATTTCACGGGCGTGAATAATCCTGATTTGAGTTCCTAGAACATGATTCAACCTGGAGACTCTAAACAAAATCTTCTTCTGCCGAATCGGCTTAGGATAACAATCGTTAATGAGTCCAAGAATTTTAATCTTTTGCGTCTTTTTCAACAAAAACAAAATTCTTCTCATCGCGTAGTCGGCCCCTTCGGGATCCAGCCCTCTCTCAAAACGAAACGAAGACTCCGTTGAAAGATTGAGCTTTTTTGACGTTAAACGAATGGATTTTGGATCAAAATAGGCGCTTTCGATAAACACACGCTTTGTTCCGGGATGAATTTCGCTGTTTTCACATCCCATAACGCCAGCAATGGCAATCGGCTTTTTTTTGTCCCAAATGAGAAGCATATCTTTATCAAGAGATCTTTCGACACCGTCCAATGTTTTCAATTTTTTGCATGAACCCGCGGTATCAATAACAATACTTGGACCCTCGAGCAGATCAGCATCAAACGCGTGCGTCGGATGTCCGCACTCCAGCAAAACATAGTTTGTCACATCCACCACCAGGTTAATACTCCGGATACCGGCCTTCTGTAATCGTTTAACTATCAGGGAAGGAGTGCTCAAAAACTTATCACATTCAATCAATACGCCCAAATATCTTGGGCATAACGAAGGTTTTTTAATGGTTATCGGCACCGAGGTTCTTTTTCCTGTCTTTACGGACCGATCGATAAGGGGGATTTTTATTTTACAATTAAGTTTTGCCGCGACTTCGCGTCCGACACCCATCACGGATAGGCAATCAGGTCGATTGGACGTAGCTTCAATCTCAATCATCGTGTCCTTGTCCGGGGACGCCACCCTGGCTTCCAGTCCTTGCAGTGACAAAAGCTGCGATAACTGCCGAGGAGTTATTTTTAGTGAAAGAAACTCTTTGAGCCATTGATAGGAAATCAGCATAAGACTCTCGTCCTTTTTAAAAATCAGAATTGTCGCAAAAAACGCATATCATTCTCAAAAAAGAGGCGGATATCATTGATACCGTATTTGAGCATGGCAATCCTTTCCACCCCCAACCCAAAAGCAAATCCTGTGAATTTTTCTGAATCATATTTAACAGAAGAAAACACGGCAGGATCAACCATTCCGGCACCTAAAATTTCTAACCACCCGGAACCTTTACACACCCGACATCCTTTTTGAGAACAAAACACACAGGAAATATCAACTTCAGCCGACGGCTCCGTAAAAGAAAAATAACTGGGGCGAAATCGTGTTTGGACATTTTTTGAAAAGATTTCTTTCAGAAATTGATCCAAAACACTCATCAAATTTCCCATGGTAATCGATGTGTCAACGATCAGCCCCTCAACCTGATGAAACATCGGGGTGTGAGAAACATCCGCGTCTCTTCTATAGACTTTTCCGGGAGCAATGATTCGAATAGGAGGCTGTTGAGATTCCATAACACGGATCTGCACCGGCGACGTGTGAGTTCTGAGCACAAGATCATCGCTTAGATAAAATGTGTCTTGCATGTCACGAGCCGGATGATCCTTCGGAATATTAAGAGCCTCAAAATTGTAGTAGTCCGTTTCTACCTCCGGTCCTGTCGCGAGATCAAACCCCATACCTCGGAAGATCTCAATAATGTCATTCATGACTATTGTGATCGGATGCACATGCCCATTATTTGGAGCCTTGCCGGGAAGGGTGGGATCAAAGGTGTCGATTGTCTTTTCGGAGGGTCCGGAGGAAAGATGACTCTGCTTTTGTTCGACAGCTTCTTGAACGGCTTGCTTCAGGTGATTAATACGAGCCCCAAACTTTTTCTTTTCTTCAAGATCCAGCGTTCCTAAAGCACGTAGAAGCTGATGAATCAGCCCTGATTTGCGGCCCAGATATTTAAGCCGGACCGATTCCAAATCTTCTATGGACTGACATACCTGCAATTCATCATTCCAAACCGACTCAAGTTCGACAAGCTGTTTTTCCATAGACATAATGAGCCTCATTGACAGTCTGAGTCGTCAAACAACAGGCCTGTCCGGAAACGCAGGCATATTTTTGGTTTCAGACAGGAGGAGCCTTAATCCCGAGCTGAATTTGATTCATCACTAAGCGGCCGCCTCTTTGACCTTCTCAACAACAGAATCAAAAGCTTTCTTATCCTCTTGAGCAAGTGCCGATAATATTTTTCGATCAAGCTCGATATTGGCCTTTTTTAGTCCGTAAATAAACCGGCTATAAGACAATCCGTGCTCTTCGAGAGCCCCATTCAGGCGAAGTATCCAAAGCTGGCGGAATGTCCTCTTTTTATTCCGCCGATCCCGATAAGCATAATCCAGGGCTTTCATAACTGTCGTCTTCGCCATGCGATAAAGATTCCGACGGCTTCCCCGGTATCCCTTCGCTAATTTTAAGATTTTCTTTCGTCTCTTTCGAGACTTTGAAGCATTGGACGTTCTAGGCATTGCAAAGCACTCCTTTTTATGTCGATTTCAAACCAATAAAAACAGGTATCAGCCGTAAGGCAGCATTCTCTTCACGCGACGAACATCACTAGCATGAACAAGGGTGCTTTTTCGGAGGTTCCGTTTTTGCTTGTTTGTCTTCGCACTCATTAAATGGCTCGTGTAAGCTTTCGAACGCTTCACCTTGCCTTTTTTATTAATACGAAAGCGCTTAGCCGCACCTCGGTTGGTTTTCATTTTTGGCATTACGCACTTCCCTTCTTCTTTGATTTCGCCGATAATGTCGTAAATATTTGGCGGCCCTCTTTTTTGGGCAGCATATCAACTTGACCTACATCTTCAAGTTCTTTAATCACTCGTTTCAAAATATCCCGCCCGCGATTTTCCAATCGCATTTCCCTTCCGCGGAATTTTATCGTGATTTTTAATTTATCCCCATGCTCCAAAAACTCACGGGCATGTTTTAATTTAATCAACAAATCGTGATCATCAATATTCGGGCCGACTTTAACTTCTTTAAGATGCGTTGTTTTCTGTTTTTTCTTTGCTTCATGCGCACGCTTGCTCTGTTGATACACAAATTTTCCATAATCGATGATCCGGCATACCGGCGGAACAGCCTTTGGAGAAACCTCCACAAGATCTAAATCAGCATCTTGAGCCAGCTGAAGGGCTTTTGCCATTTCCATAACTCCCAACTGTTCTCCATTGTCATCAATCACGCGTACTTCCGGAATACGAATCTGCTCATTCACCCGGTGTTTATCATTGTACTTATCTTTGTGCCTATCTCTAAATGATCCTCGTCTTTTAATAACCAAACATACACCTCCTAATTTTTTCGTGTTCTAATTTCCTCATCTATTTTTAGAATGAAGTCTTCGATGGAGACGGAACAACTTTCCCTCTTATCCCGCTCGCGTAAAGAAATCGTTTTATTTTCTTCTTCCCTCGCCCCTACGATGATCATGTAAGGAACTTTATCCAACTGAGTCTGGCGAATCTTTAATCCGATTTTCTCATCACGAATATCCAGCCCCGAACGAATATCATGGCCATCTAAATCGGCTTTGATTTTTTTGGCATAATCTATTTGACCCGCCCCTATGGTGAGCACCCGTGTTTGCTCAGGGCTCAACCAAACAGGAAATTTACCCGCGTAATGTTCAATGAGCACGCCCATAAACCTCTCGATACTCCCGAGAATCACACGATGCAGCATAACAGGTCTCTTGCGGGAACCGTCTTTAGCAACATATTCAAGACCGAAGCGTTCCGGCAAAGAAAAATCACACTGAATGGTCGCGCATTGCCATTCACGGCCAATAGCATCCGTTAGTTTAATATCAATCTTGGGGCCGTAAAAAGCACCGTCTCCCTCCTTGACCTCATACTTAATCTTTTTTTCATCGAGAGCCGATTTTAAAACATGGGTCGAACGCGCCCAATCCTCATCGCCTCCAATGGATTTTTCGGGCCGCGTGGATAACTCGGCTTGAAATTTTTCAAAACCGAATACAACAAGCGTCTCGGTCACAAAATCAATGACGCTTTTTATTTCTTCAAGCAGCTGTTCCGGCATACAAAAAATATGCGCGTCATCCTGCGTAAACGACCGTACCCTCAATAGGCCGTGCAAAACACCCGACTTCTCATGCCGGTGGACAGTTCCCAGTTCAAAATAACGAATCGGAAGTTCCCGATAACTATGCAGCTGTGATTTATAAATGTAGATATGTCCCGGGCAATTCATAGGCTTGAGCCCATATTCTGTTCCGTCAATATCAAAGAAATACATCGGGTATCCCATTTGATAATGCCCCGATTTCTTCCATACATCCGACTTCAGAATGGACGGCCCTTGAACAATCTCATAACCCCGCTTCAAATGCTCCTTCTTTTCGAAATCTTCCAAAATCATGCGCAGTCGCATGCCTTTGGGTAAAAAAGTAATCAAGCCCGCGCCTATCTCGTCATGAATCATAAAAAGCCGAAGCTCTTTACCCAATTTTCGATGGTCACGTTTTTTAGCTTCGTCTCGTCGGCGTAAGTACTCTCTCAATTCCTTCGGATTGTTAAACATCGTCGCGTAGATGCGCTGCATCATCTCATTGGCTTCGTTGCCGTGCCAATACGCGCCTGCAACCGAAAGGAGCTTAAATGCTTTTATTTGGCCCGTGCTGTTTATATGGGGACCTTTGCATAAATCTACAAAATCTCCGTTTCGATACACCGACAATGGGGCGTCACCCAGTTCATGGATGAGACGAAGTTTGTATGTTTCATTTCGATCAGTAAATAATGTTACTGCGTCATCCTTGGAAATTTCTTCCCTGACAAAGGGAATATCTTCCTTGATGATTTTTTTCATCTCCTCTTCAAGAGCGGGAAAATCCTCCGGAACAAGTTTATGGGCACAATCAAAATCATAATAGAATCCGTCCTGAATGGGAGGACCGATCCCCAGCTTTACGTCTTCAAATAAACGCTTGGCGGCCAAAGCCATTACATGAGCACAGCTGTGCCGGTACGTAGTAAGATCAAAATCTTCTTTTTTTTGAATCATTTCCTCTTAGTTATATAATAAAATTTAACTAGCGTTCATTGGTGCAAAAATGGGCGATACTGGAATCGAACCAGTGACCTTTTGCTTGTCGAGCAAACGCTCTAACCAACTGAGCTAATCGCCCATACAAACGATTCCTCATAGAGCGCCAAATTATACTCATCCAATCTCCCAATGTCAAATAGTATCAAAGTCTTTTGCGCTTTTCTTTCCATGGGAGGCGAAGCTGTATCCAGGCATGAAACAATTATATCCATCTTATAATATTAATCTTACGTTGATATTAGCAGACGGGACTCGGTTATAATCGTAGAAATACGGATATCATGGGACTTCTTTTCAAACACATCAACCTCTTGAAAATCAAAGGCTAAGCCATAGATCTTACCCTTGTCAACACCCTCAAGATAGCGATCATAATACCCCCGCCCATACCCAATACGCCCTCCATCCTCGTCAAAAGCCACAATGGGGACAATAAGCAGATCAATTTGATCGATCACAATCGCGTTTCGACAGGAGTTATTGGGCTCAAAAACACCGAGTCCGGAGCTTCCTTTAATAAGTTGCTCAGGCGAATCAATTTTAATCGCTTGAAGAGAGCTCCCCGTAATGCGAGGAACATACACTTTTTTATCATCCTCAATCATAAGGCACATCAAATCCCAGGTTTCAACCTCCTTACCAAAAGACACATACACCATAATCCTTTGGGCATTGAAATAGGGCTGAATGCTTGTCAGTCGGTTTTGGATTCTTTGGCTCATTTCCCGGCATAAAACATCCGTTAACGACTTTCTCTCCTCTAAGATTTTTTTTCGAATTTCCTTTTTCTCCATTGATCCAGTCTTTCTTTAATATGTTTTTCATAGCCTCGCTCAGTCGGCTGATAGTACTCCGAATGACGAAGACGAAAATCTTGAACAACAAATGTATCCGGATAAAGATGATTGTACTTGTACTCCTGCCCTTTTGGAATTTCTCTTCCATATTTATGTTTGTTTCTCAATGATAATGGAACTTCATCCACACGTTGGGTTTGTAGATCCCTTTGGGCTCGACATAGGGCCTGATAACTTGCGTTGCTTTTTGGAGCACACGCTAAATAACACACAGCCTGACTTAAATTGATTCGCGCTTCGGGCAACCCAACATATTCGACGGCATAGGCGGCCGAATGGGCCAGCATAATAGCATGGGGATCGGCATTACCAATATCTTCTGACGCAAAGATAAGCAAACGTCTCGCGATAAATCGTGCTTCTTCGCCTGCTTCAATCATTTTAGCCAGCCAATACAGTGCCGCGTCCACATCCGAACCACGAAGGCTTTTTATAAATGCGGAAATGGTATCATAATGTCCGTCTTCATCGTGATCATAATTGAGGATCTTTTTCTGAGATGATTCTTCAGCAACGGTTTTTGTAAACAAAATGACATCATCCTGACCCGGAGGCGTTGACAAGACCCCCACTTCGACAATATTCAAGGCCCGTCGAGCGTCGCCCTCTGACACATGAGCAATAACTTTAAGCGCTTCCGGCTCCATATGAATTTTATATCTCCCCAAGCCTCGAGAAGAATCTTGGATAGCATGATCAATAATACGTAGTATCTCTTCCGGTGTAAGCGTGACAAATTCAAACACATGAGATCGTGATAACAGAGGCGCGTTGATAGAAAAGAGCGGATTGTGAACCGTCGCTCCAACAAACTGAAGGATGCCGTCTTCAATAGACGGCATCAGCACATCCTGCTGGGCCTTGTTAAATCGGTGTAATTCGTCTATAAAAAGAATTGTTCTTCGGGATTCATTTTCTATTCGATATTTGGCAAGGTCAATTATACCCCTCAGTTCTCCGACACTTGAGGACACAGCATTTACACGCGTAAAGCACGATTTCGTTTTTTCGGCAATAATAGATGCCAAGGTCGTTTTACCGACTCCGGGAGGGCCAAAAAATATCAACGAAGTAATTTTATCCGCAAGAATCAAACGATAAAGGAGTTTATCTTGAGCTAAAATGTGAGCCTGCCCCACAAATTCTTCAAGTGTTCTGGGCCGCATACGAGCGGCAAGGGGCTTCATGTGTTTCGGCTGAGTCATATTTCATCGACAGGGTATGTAGTAAACCCCGCCTCAATGGCGTACCGACAAGCATTTTGATCTGTCAATGTAACGTGGGTTCCCGCCTTACCTATTTGCAGGTCCGTCGTAAAAGACGGCATGTGCGCCTAGAAAAGAGCCAAGATCCCATTTAGAAGCTATTAGGTCAAAATAAACTTACCGATTCGCTCATGGCAGGGTTTAGTAGCCATTTCACATACAATATATAACACATCCACCCGCGATTTTCAAATACAATTTCACCGCCCTTATATTATCCGATGACGTAATTGTCCGCACGCGCCTCCCACATCCCGGCCGCGCGGCGTTCGCACTGTAGAAAAGATATTAAATTGTTTTAATTGATTTTGGAAATTTATAATTTCATTTTTGGACGGAGTTTCATAATCAAATTCGGACACAGGATTATAAGGAATAAGATTCATTTTACAAATAAGACTTTTGAAAGCTTTTTTGAGTTCTTGAGCTGCTTGAGAAGTACATGTCACATCTTTGATTAAAATATACTCAAAGGTAATTTGCCTGTTAGTTTTTTTAATATATTTCCGACAAGCAGATATCAAATCATCAAAAGGATATTTTTTATTGACTGGCATCAAGACATTTCGTGACTCATTATCATATCCATGTAAAGAGATCGCAAGCTCAATCTGCAGTCCCAGATCGGATAATTTATTAATTTTTGGAATCACCCCGCACGTTGAAACAGTAATTCTGCGGGCCCCGATATTCATTCCCCGTTCATCATTGATGACATGAATGGCTTTTATGAGATTGTCATAATTATCCAGCGGCTCCCCAATCCCCATAAAAACAACATGGCTTAAAGGTTTAGTGAGCTTTTCGGCCTCGCCCTTAACGTGTAATACTTGCATGAGGATTTCCGCCGAATTTAAGTTCCTTCTCCACCCACCTATCCCACTCGCGCAAAAACGACATCCAAACTTACAACCGGCTTGTGTCGACACACACACAGTTGTCCGTGTTTTGGTGGGGATCAATACCGTCTCAATCATTTCTTTATCCTCTAAAACAAAAACATATTTTATTGTCCCATCCTTCGAAACACTTTTTAGTTGTGTTTTTAGTGAACCGATTTGAAAATCAGCTTGGAGCTGACAACGAAATTCTTTGGACATATTTGTCATCTTGTTAAAAGAGCTCACCTGTCCTTGATAAAGCCATTCAAAGATCTGCGTCGCGCGATATGATGGCTGCTTCAGATTTTTGCAATAATCTGTCAAGTCATTGAGAGATATATTTCTGATTTCATTCATTTTATTTGCAAGTAAACTAGGTATGGTTAATAAGAATTTTATGCACATCTTCGTACTGAGATAAATCTTCGAAAATATAGTCAGGCTGATGTTTTACAAGTTCCTCCACCGATGCCCGGCCGGTTGCGACAGCTACAGTAATGGCACCGGCACGGCGCCCCGAAACAATATCGTTTTTTGAGTCTCCGATAACATAAAACATTTTTATGGGCTCCGGGGCAGTTTGTCTTGCTTTTTCCATCGCGTCTTTAATGACAATAACTCGATCACGCGCGGAATCTCCAAATCCGCCAAAATCAAAATACTCTGCCAGGACAGCGTGATCCATTTTGATTTTTGCCGCAAGCTCGAGATTTCCCGTTGCCAAACCAACAACCGCATCCGTATCTTCCTTTAACAATGCCAGCCATTCGGGTATCCCTGGCATAACCTTAAACGCATTTGTTTTCTTAAGTTCTTCTTTCAAAAATTCAATATACTTCTCTTTGACAAATTGAAGTTCATCTTTGGTAGGATTTTCCCCTCGATGCTGATGGATCACGTCACAAAAAATATCATGATCGATGCGCCCCGAATAATCACTTGACCCCTGAGCGCCAAAAAAGCCAAGGAGACCTTCAAAGGCCCGATCCATAGAACGCATTCCCGCGCCACCCGTGGAAATGATGGTTCCGTCAATATCAAATAAATACGCTCTCATTTTATACCCCTTTTACTGGGCAAGAATAACCTATGACTCGTCTGTGTCAAGGAATAAGCTTTCAGGAGGCTCGTCTTTACGATACACATCGAATATGGAGTCTAAATCATCGGAATGAAGAAGAGGATTGTTTCGATAAGGATTGTACATAGGATCACCGATCAAAACCATCTTCCAGGAACTGGACCTTGTGGTCATAGCAAATACTTCACCAATCGAAAATCTCCCTGAGAAAACCAGCGCAAAAAACAGTTCGGGGGGTGGAAATGCGCCCAAATACGGCTCACTCACAGGTCCGAGTGTAACCGTAATTCCGTCTTCAATAAGTCCTTTACACCAAGCATTCCCCTTTCGCAATGAAGAGGCCTCCCCGCTGGCTAAATGATAGCCAATGGCTCCCGGAACAAAATCAAATGCGTCTAAATAGTTCCCATATCGGTACCACCCACTGTACAGCGCCGCATTCGGACATTCCCCCTCTTGAAAAAGTTCCTCTTTGTCATTAAAAACTGTCAAAAGAGACAGCTTTTCTGTTAGCCGGGACAGAGCCCTTAGTGATTGGTCATACGACGCATATTTTTGACCTTTTCTAATATCCGTGGAATTTTTTGCGCGGCCTCGCGCATCAATGTATGAAATACCGATAAGGCCGTTTTTTTCGGCAACCAGCGCGTCATCAATCATTCGCTCACATACACGTCG
>JADFSZ010000050.1 GCA_022560555.1 PVC group bacterium | reverse complement strand
TTCCTGATCCATCAAACTTTCCTCAAGTACTTGCCCTACTAAGCATTCGCGTAATAGTTCATCGCGAACGGTAACCACTTCTTCAATCTGTTCTTTAGTCTCTTTTTTGATCCGATCAATTTCTTTAATCTCTTTGATACGCTCATCATCTGTATGTCCCTTGTCCTTACGGGAAAAAACGTCTGTTCCGATCACGATTCCCTCCACTCCGGGAGGGACCACAAGAGAAGCATCGCGAACATCGCCGGCTTTCTCACCAAAAATAGCACGTAAAAGCTTTTCTTCCGGAGAAAGCTCCGTTTCGCTTTTAGGGGTGATTTTCCCGACAAGAATGTCTCCCGGCTTAACCTCGGCTCCCATACAAATAATTCCTTCGTCGTCTAAATTACGCAGAGCGTCTTCGGACACATTTGGAATATCACGTGTGATTTCTTCTTTTCCGAGTTTTGTATCACGAGCTTCAACAGTAAACTCTTCTATATGAATGGAGGTATAGATATTGTCTTTGATGAGCCGCTCACTGACAATAATGGCATCTTCGAAGTTATAACCTTCCCAGGGCATGAACGCGACAAGAACGTTTTGTCCTAAAGCCAATTCTCCGTTTTTCGTTGCGGGGCCATCGCCGATAACCTGATGCGTGAAAACTTTATCTCCCCGCTTAACCAGAGGACGTTGATTGATACATGTTCCTGAATTGGAACGTTGGAATTTTTTGAGAATATATTCATCGGTCCCGGCTTTGGTTTTGATGACAATACGTCTGCTTGTGGCCTCTTTCACTTCGCCCGCACGATCAGCAATGATCATAGCGCCGGAGTCTTTAGCCACTTTATATTCCATCCCGGTGCCGACAACAGGTTCTTCGGGATAAAGCAAAGGAACAGCCTGACGCTGCATGTTCGATCCCATCAGGGCCCGGTTCGCATCGTCGTGTTCCAAAAATGGGATCAATGATGCGGCCACACTCACGAGTTGCTTAGGGGACACATCCATATAATCGATATCTTTCGGATCTTTTTTAGGAAAATCACCTCGAGCCCGGCACAGGACTTCCTTGTTGAGGAATTTCCCTTTTTCATCCAACGGTGCGTTGGCCTGAGCAATAACGGATTCATCTTCAATATCGGCTGAAAGATAATCAATTTTACTAGTCACAACGCCATCTTTGACGATACGATAAGGCGTTTCGATAAATCCAAGCTCGTTCACGCGCGCATACGTTGACAAGGACGAAATGAGTCCGATATTCGGACCTTCCGGTGTTTCAATGGGACACACACGTCCGTAATGCGTGTAATGCACATCGCGCACTTCAAATCCCGCACGTTCCCGACTCAATCCACCGGGCCCCAGTGCGCTCAGACGACGCTTGTGCGTCAACTCGGACAAGGGATTCACTTGATCCATAAACTGTGACAATTGACTGCGCTGAAAGAAATCTTTAATGGTAGAGGATACGAGTTTAGAGTTGATCAGGTTGTGAGGCGTAACACTTTCATCGTCATGAATGCTCATACGCTCCCGAATAGATCTCTCCAAACGGGCCAGGCCGATATGAAACTGATTTTGCACAAGTTCGCCGACAGTTCGCACGCGCCGGTTTCCTAAATGATCAATATCATCCACCAATCCCCTCCCGTTTTTCAGGGAAATCAACTGCCGGATCGCTTCAACAATATCAATGGGTCTGAGAAGCCGTTCGTTTAGATCCACGTTCTTAAGGTTGAGTTTTTGATTAAGCTTAAATCTCCCCACACGGGCTAAATCATAGTGTTTGGGGTCAAAAAACATGCGGTGAATGAGTCCCTTCGCACTTTCGAGTGACGGCGGATCGCCCGGCCTGAGACGTCTGTAAAAATCCACAAAGGCTTCATCCTGTGTTTTTTTGATATCCTTCACAAGTGTATTAACGATTGAATTGTCTTCACTCGCTTTCTTAAGCTCAATCTTTGTAACCCCCGCGTGCTCAAATGTCTTTAAGATCGTTGTTGTGATCTCTTCATTCACGGTGGCTAAAATGTCTTTCGTCTTAGGATCAATAACATCTTGAGCGAGAATTCTTCCGATGATCTTTTTTTCGGAAACCTTGCCGGCAAGTTTAATTTTTTCTGTCTCATAAAAAAGTTTGAGAATTTCCTCATCCGTCACATATTTCAAACATCTGAGAAGGGTGGTTGCGAGCATTTTACGGCGCCGGTCGATAACAACATACAATATGTCGTTAACATCAAATTCAAATTCCAACCATGCCCCACGATAGGGAATGATACGAACAGAATAAAGGCTTTTACCGTTGGGATGAAGTTTTTTCTCAAAGCATAATCCCGGGGACCTTTGAAGCTGGTTCACAACGACACGCTCCGCGCCGTTAATCACAAACGTTCCTGTTTTGGTCATCAGGGGAATATCGCCAAGATAAATATCCTGCTCCCGGATATCCTTGCTCTGGCGAAGCCGCAGCTTCACCATCAGAGGAGACGCAAACGTTAGTCCACGACGAATACACTCCGGAATATCGTATTTTGCCTTCTCAAAATAACATCTTACGTAATCCAGGCGCATAGTCCCGTCATAGCTTTCAATCGGGAATACTTCTTTAAAAACTTCTTTAATACCGGTCTTAAGAAAAGCCTCATACGAAATCCTTTGTGTGTCGATCAAAAACGGCATTTCGATAGGATCGGTGAGCTTCTGAAAATTCATCCGCGAAACATGTTTATTTTGGTCCACCATGGGAGCCCCCAGTCAAATGACAAATGACTATTGAATATTGATGATTGACAGCACCCTTATCGGGTGCCTTCTTAGCGAGGAAAATACCCCGCTTATTTAATCTCGGCTTTACCGCCGGCTTTTTCAATAGCTTTCTGAATCTTTTCCGCTTCGTCTTTCGGCACACCGGTTTTAATCGGTTTCGGCGCGTTGTCCGTAAGTTCTTTCGCCTCCTTCAGGCTCAATTCGGTTAAGCTGCGGATTTCTTTGATCACTTGGATTTTTTGTCCGCCCACTTCCGTTAAAACAACGTCAAAAGCTGTTTTCTCTTCGACAGCAGCGGCATCTCCTTCCGGAGCCGCCCCACCCGCAACAGCCACCGGGGCAGCGGCACTGACACCAAATTTATCTTCGAGAGCTTTCACGAATCCGGACAATTCAAGAACAGACATCTCTTCGATAGATTTCATCATCGTTTCCATTTTTTGTGTACCTTCGGCCATGATTAATTCCTCCCTTTTTCTTGATCAATTTACTAAAATTTTTTACCTGTTTCTTTTTTATTTGTCTTCGTTTGGTTTTTTAGATTCATTTTTTTCCGCATCAGAGGGTTTATCTCGGCTTAACTCACCTGTTTTGGCGTTATCCGTTGAGGCTTCCGCCTTTTCAGAGGCCGGTTCTTTTTCCTTAACCAGCTCCTTCTCCTTAGATTCCGGAGAGACATTTTCACCTTGAGCCGTTTTCGTCTCTTCTCCCGATTGACCCGTCACACCTTCTTCCTTCACAACCTCCGATTGGGCCTTTTCCTCCCCAACAGCTTTAAGAACATACAAGAGACTTTTGAGAACGGCGCTTAAAACACAAACAAAATTTGTTATAGGAGCGTTCATGGATCCTAAAATTTGGGCTATCAACACTTCCCTGGACGGCAATTTTGAAATGACCATAATCTCTTCGCCTGAAACAGCCTTGCCCTCGATAAAACCACCTTTAATTTTTACTTCTTTAATTTTTTTTGATAGATCCGCCAGAACCTTCGCGTAATCCGTGACCTCCCCCTCGGACATTACGGCCAGGGTAGATCCTTTAAAAAATTCGTCCGGAGGCTCAAGACCATTCTCCTTGAAAGCAATACTCAAAAGGCGATTTTTCATCACTTTACACCAACTGCCCTTCGCTTGCAGATTCCGCCGGAACTCCTCAAAGTCTTTCACAGAAACTTTGTCGAATTCGGCCAAAGCAAAAGAAGAGGCGCGATTCAGGTCTTTTTTAAATTCATTAACGATTGATTTGTTGACAATTCCCGGCATTTTTTTCCCGTTTTTTAAATTTTAAATTGATTCACGTCCAAGCGGATTCCCGGTCCCATTGTTGTTGAGACGGCAATGCTTTTGAAATATGGACCTTTAGCGCTCGATGGTTTGACTTTAAGCAGCTCCATAATAAGAACTCGTATATTTTCGACAATCGCCTTCTTGTCAAAGGAAGCCTTTCCCGCGCAAATATGAACATCACTGGCTTTGTCAGCCCTATATTCAATACGGCCGGCTTGCATCTCTTTAACCGCCTTCGGTATATCTTGTGTGACGGTCCCTGATTTTGGATTCGGCATCAATCCTCGCGGTCCGAGAATTTTTCCAAGTTTGGCCAGAAGTTTCATCATGGAGGGCTTTGTGATCAGACAGTCAAAGTCCAGCCATCCTTTTTCAATCTTTTGAAGCAATTCCCCGGCCCCCGCTTCCATGGCTCCCGCTTCCAACGCTTCTTTGACATCTTCACCCTCCGCAATCACAATAATACGAATGGTTTTTCCCGTGCCATGAGGCAAGCGGACGGTGCCTCGAACTTGCTGATCCGCCATCTTGGTATCAATCCCCAATTTGACGGAGACTTCAACCGTCTCATCAAACTTGGCTTTCGGGACCTTGAGTAGAAGATCCACGGAGTCTTCCAAAGAATAGAAGGCATCCGGATCAATAAGCCCTTCCATCTTTTTTTTCTTTTTTGTTATTCTCATCCTTCAACCTCGATCCCCATACTTCTGGCTGTTCCTTCAATAATTTTCATAGCACTTTCTATTTTGGTCGCGTTTAAATCATTCATTTTTATTTTCGCAATTTCTTCTATTTGGACTTTGGACACTTTTCCGACTTTAACCTTATTAGGCTCTCCGGAGGCCTTGGCCAGCCCGGCCGCTTGTTTTAAGAGAACAGCCGCGGGAGGACTTTTGATCACAAAGGTAAATGACCGGTCTTCGTAAACCGTAATGACAACCGGAAGAATCGTTCCGGTCTTATCTTTCGTTTTTTCGTTATAGGCCTTGCAAAACTCCATAATGTTGACCCCTTTTTGGCCCAAAGCGGGACCCACCGGAGGCGCCGGGGTCGCTTGCCCTGCCGAAATCTGCAGTTTGATTATTCCGATTTCTTTTTTAGCCATCAAAAACCTCGCTAATTTTACGCGGATCTTAAACTCGTACGCGGATTAGCCGCGGATTTTTCAGCGTTGATCTGCGATTTTTTATATCCGCGTTCTTCCGCGGTCTTTACAGTTTTTCCACTTGCCAAAATTCCAATTCAACGGGGGTCGTTCTGCCAAAAATGGGAACCAGGACTTTAACAACCCCTTTTTCATTATTGATATCGTCAACATTGCCGTTAAAATTCAAAAAAGGACCGTCGATAATTTTAACCCCTTCGCCTATTTCAAAAAGAACCTTCGGTTTCGGCTTTTCCTGCTCATAAGCGGTACGGCGCACAATAGCGTCTATTTCTTCCTGGCTTAACGGGGTCGGTTTCTTTCCCGCGCCAATAAATCCTGTAACCCCCGGAATCGTGCGGATAAAGTACCACGTGTCATCGTTCAGATCCATTTCGATCAAGATGTATCCCGGATAAAATTTCCGGGAGACCACACGCTTTTTTCCATCGCGAATCTCCGCTACGCTTTCCGTCGGGATGAGAATATCTCCAAAATGATCTTCCCTAGACTCAAACTTCACGCGGTTTTCAATCATGGTTTTAACACGATTTTCAACCCCTGTCTGCGTATGCACAACGAACCACTGTTTGATTATCTCCGTCATCTAATGAGCAATCCAATCACGCTTGAAAGCAAAAAATCGACAGCACCGATGAACGCGCCAACAATAAAAAGAGTCACGATCACCACGCTTGTCGATCCTTTAATATCGCTTTTGGTCGGCCAGCTGACTTTTTGCATTTCGAGCTTAACATTTTTAAAATATTCCTTTATTTTCCCAATCCAATTCATACCTTCTTTTCCCCTTTAAACAAATGAAAATCACCGGATCTGATTACAAAAATCCAAAGAATACGGTGATTTTTCTTATGCAAAACTCTTGGTCACCATGAATCAATGGCAGGCCTGGAGGGATTCGAACCCCCAACACTCGGTTTTGGAGACCGACGCTCTACCAATTGGAGCTACAGGCCTATCGGTAAACTGAGTAGGGGGACTTGCTTCCTACAAACACAGTCCCTTATGGTTTCACTTCTTTATGCCACGTATGTTTTCTGTCAAAACGACAATATTTTTTCAAACGGAGTTTATCCGTTTTCTGTTTTTTATTTCGATCTTTATAGTAGTTTTTACGGCCGCAATCTTCGCAGGCTAATCCAATTTGTTCGCGCATCTTAAAACCTCGTCATGCGACACGCGTCATGCGACTTGCATCACAATCTTTCTCTTCTTTGGGTTTGTTGTCCTAAAGTCTCTTTATTATCTGTTTTTGCAACCAAAATCTTTACGTTCTTTTGCCCTTTAGCGCATGTCTCATGACGCATGGCGCATGTCGATCTTTATTATTCCATAATCTCCGTAACAACACCCGCGCCCACGGTCCGCCCGCCTTCTCTGATCGCGAAACGCATCTGCTTTTCCATCGCGATTTTTGCTATCAAATCTATGGTCACCGTCACATTGTCTCCCGGCATCACCATCTCCACGTCCTTCGGCAACTCCACAATCCCTGTCACATCCGTTGTCCGAAAATAAAACTGCGGCCGGTATCCCTTGAAAAACGGGGTGTGCCGTCCGCCTTCATCTTTCGATAACACATAAATCTCGGCCTTGAACTTCTTATGAGGGGTGATGCTCCCGGGTTTCGCGACAACCTGTCCGCGCTCAAGATCATTCTTCTCCACGCCGCGCAATAACAAGCCCACATTATCTCCCGCTTCTCCCGCGTCCAAAATCTTTCGAAACATTTCCACTCCCGTCACTACCGACTTCTTCGTGTCTTTTAATCCCACAATTTCAACCTCATCTCCTGTCTTGATCTTTCCGCGTTCAATCCGGCCCGTCCCTACCGTTCCGCGGCCCGTAATACTGAACACGTCTTCTATCGACAGTAAAAACGGCTTGTCCGTTTCCCTCTTCGGCACCGGAATATATTCATCCAGACTCTTTATCAATTCAAGTATGCATTTCACTTCCTCGGCATCCACATCCGTCGCGTTCATCGCCGGCAGCGCCGAGCCTTTGATCACCGGTATATTGTCTCCCGGAAATTCATATTTGCTCAATAGTTCCCGAATCTCGATCTCCACCAAATCCAGCAACTCCGGATCATCCACTGTGTCCACCTTATTCAAAAATACAACTATGTACGGCACACCCACCTGCCGGGCTAATAAAATGTGCTCCCGTGTCTGCGGCATCGGTCCGTCCGCGGCTGACACCACCAGAATCGCTCCGTCCATCTGCGCCGCTCCCGTGATCATGTTCTTCACATAATCCGCGTGCCCGGGACAATCCACATGCGCGTAATGGCGCGTTTCACTCTCATATTCCACATGAGACGTCGCGATCGTTAATATCTTCGTCGGATCCCGGCGTCCTTGTGATTCCGAGGCTTTGGCGACCTCATCATACGGTATAAACGTCGCATACCCTTTCAGCGACAGCACTTTTGTTAATGCCGCCGTTAAGGTGGTCTTGCCGTGATCCACGTGCCCGATCGTCCCGACATTTACATGCGGTTTCGTTCTCTCGTATTTCTCTTTTGCCATACCTGCCTCCCGGATTTAGAAGTTTGTCTTTACCCTAAACAAACAAATCGCAATCATGATTCTGGAGCCCACGATCGGAGTTGAACCGATGACCACATGCTTACCATGCATGTGCTCTACCTCTGAGCTACGCGGGCTTATGTATACATTTAGATCAGAATATTTAAAACTATAAAAACCCCTATCAGTCAATGATTTTCCTTATTTCAATTGACTTCCTATCCGATTAACTCCAAGGATAGCAACAATCTAGGGAATTTTAGCCTGCGTTACCGCCTGCTGTTGTGGGGAGTGATTATACGTATTTAACTATAGGTGTCAACACAAAAAAATGAATTTCACGCTTATTTTTCCTTCCCATGGAGGACTTATTTTTCATGAGAAGCGACCTTAATTTGGTATTTTCATAATATATTTATAATGAACAACTTATATCTAATTTTTTAGCTTTTTTTGGACCGCCGCGGGAACATAGGGGCTAATATCGGCACCAAGACGAGCCGCTTCCTTAATAATATTTGAGCTGATATAAGAGTAACTTTCATTCGGCATCAAAAAGATGGTTTCAATCGATGGATTAAATTTCCGGTTCGTCAAAGCCATTTGAAATTCATTTTCAAAATCCGAAAAGGCCCGAATGCCGCGAATAATGATTTTTGCCTGCAGCGATTCAACATAGTTCACGAGCAATCCATCAAAGGATTCAACCCTAACGCTTTTGCCTTCGGACACATCCATTTCATTTAAGGTTTCTTTAACAAAATCAACACGCTCTTGAATAGAAAATTTCGGATTTTTCGCCGGATTATGCGCCACAGCCACAATAAGTTCGTCGACAATCTCAAGAGCCCTCTTGATGAGATCGATATGGCCATACGTGATCGGATCAAATGTTCCCGGATAAACGCCTTTTTTCATACGCACCTTGAAGAAATCTTCGTTCGTTAAACATGTTTCACGACAGAAATACACTTGTCTCCATAGCGGTTCTTTTGAAGACATTTCCAAAAAGCATCCCCGTCGAGATTTAGAGGCTCTTGATGTTCACACAGGACCCTGCCCCCATCGTTTAAGGTACCATATTTTTCAATGAATCTCAAATATTTTAGAAGGTCATTGTTATAGGGAGGATCAAGAAAAATTAAATCAAACGTCCATTTCATCATTGAAGAGGTTTTTAAAAATGCATGCGCGTCATTGAGGTACACATCAATCACCTCGTGCTGTTTAGAAGGATGAACCCCGGGCTTAAGATTGATCGTTTTTGATGACCGCCCCAGAGCCCCGACCCGGTACGTCCATTCCAAAAGATCAAGATTCTTTCGTATAAGCTGATACGCTTTTTTTGATCGATCCACAAAAACAACATGTCCGGCCCGGCGACTGAGCGCTTCCAAGCCCATAGCTCCCGTTCCGCCAAAAAGATCCAAAAAGGATGCGTCCACAATGCGTGAACCCACGATATCAAACACGGCTTTACGTATTTTATCCATTGTGGGACGAAGCCGGGGAAGTTTTTCAAAAGTGATTTTACGTCCCTTATCTTTTCCGCCCGTTAATCTCATCCTATTCATAGAATCTCTTGTCATATTCTCTGCAAGGCTTTATTCGCATATGTGACCTCGAGACTATCCGGATAATGAGCCAAAACACGCGAATACGTTTGCCGCGCCAGTTCGGCTTTATCCATATAATCCTCATAAATCATTCCTTGAAGGCAAAGCCCCATGGAGCCCCACACAGGATCGCTTTTTTGAATGACAATCTCAAGGTATTCAATCGCCTTTTCCTCGGCATTTACTTCAATACAAAACCGTGCGAGAAAAAGAAGAATCTGAGGAGAATAATCTTTATGAAACTCTTTAGTGACCCATTCAACGAGATTTTCAATTTCCTTCGAACAATTCTCATAGGTATCTGAAAGAGTTATTTTCTTAAAATACGCGGACATTTTTCTTTTTGACAAGCCGGCCGGCTCCCGAACCAATTTAATGGAAAACTTATCCATATATTGCTCCACACGATCAGACGTATAGCCTATAGACAAACCGGCATGAAACGTTTCGGATAAATCGGATAGAAAAATCTCTGTCTGTTGAGTTTTTTCTACTTCATCGGTCTCTTGAAACTTTGAGGGAACTTCCTTCCAAAATTTCTGAACAGCCACAAGCCCGGCACTACAAAAAATCAGGAATAAACTCACCCATACAGTTTTTTTCACCCAGCACGTCATGTTAACCTCCACTCGATTTTGTTACTA
>JADFSZ010000222.1 GCA_022560555.1 PVC group bacterium | reverse complement strand
AGTCGTGATAGCCATCGCACATCCAAGAGAAAATACGATGCGTGCCTTGAGGGAATTTATCCAAAAGTTTCCCAAAGATGCTTTTCTGTCCGTATCAAAATTAGCGGGAAATCAATGAGGATGGAGAAACATCATTTTGAATCTAAAAGCTGCAAAGGGCATTGCCTTGAAAAGAGGGTTTTGCTATAATGCGCCTTCTTGCTTGTAAATGCTCAAATTTGGAATACAAGGCGATATCTAGCGTCTTATTTGAGCAAACGTAACAAAAACGAATGAAAGGGGTTTTTATGAAGATGATGTTGAGAAGCATTTTTCTATGGTTGTTGATGGGGCTTCTTTTGGCTCCGAGAGCTGCAGCATCGGACTTTCAAAAGAATATTGATACATGCGCGAGAATTGTAGAGAATTTTAAAACGGATATAGAATATCCGAGTGATCTATTTGATGGTTGTAAGGGCGTGGCTGTTCTGGCTGTCGGAAAAGCCGGTTTCATTTTTAGTGCCCACGGCGGAGGGGGCCTGGTGGTGGCAAAAACAGAGGAGGGGTGGTCTGCGCCGTCATCCATAAAATTGGGAGGAGCCGGATTTGGATTTCAAATCGGAGCCGAATTGACCGAACATGTTATCGTGCTCAATACGGATGAAGCGCTTAAAGCCTTCTCCCGGGGGGGGAATGTTACTCTTGGGGCGGATCTGTCTGTGGCAGCAGGTCCTATCGGAAGAAATGCATCCATGGATTTCACGATTCTAGCCGCCGTCATTACTTATAGCAAAAGTAAGGGACTGTTTGCGGGTGTATCCCTGGAAGGGGCCGTGCTGGTTGAGGGGGATGGGACGAACTCTGAATATTATGGCCGTACCGTTGATGTCAGCGAGCTTTTGGGGGGGGATGTGCCGCCTCCCGAAGGAGCAGATCGTCTGTATCGGGCACTCAACGATTTGATGTAATATATTTGTAAATAATAACTAAGGCCTATTTATTCTTTTAAATAAATAGGCCTTTTTTTGCAGGTGTTTGCTAAATGTGTGGCTTGACTTTTATGTTTGAAAACGTATAATCAACCTCTATTTTAAATATACTTATATTCAATGGGAGAACGTTTGTTGAGTTTTTCTCCTTGTGCGAAAGGATTTGAATCGTGGCCGTTCCAAAACAGCGTTTATCCAAAGCAAAAACAAGAAGCCGGAAGCATTGCGGTAAAGCCCTCAAAGTTCCGATTTTATCTAAATGTACCCAATGCGGGAAGTTGTTGATTCCTCATCGCGTTTGTCCCTCGTGTGGATTCTATAAGGGAACGAAAGTTTTAGAGACCAAAGAGGCGTAGGATATGAAAATTGCCGTTGATGCAATGGGGGGTGATTTTGCGCCTCGATCCATTGTTGAAGGGACTCTAAAAGCCGCTCGAACTCATCCTGATATTCAAATCGTCTTGCTTGGCCCCAAAGAGCGTATCCAGGGGGAACTGTCCCGCCATAAATTTTCACCGAGCAATATTGAAATCTTGGATGCTCCCGAAACTATCAGTATGGGAGAGTCTCCGGTAGAGGCTATTCGTAAAAAGAAAACATCCTCTATCGTGATGATGGCTGAATTGGCAAAACGAGGCGAGATTGATGCCATGTTTAGTGCCGGAAACACAGGGGCCGTTGTCATTGCGAATATTTTGAAACTGAGAAACCTGCCTGGGGTTGACCGTCCGGGTATTGCGACTCCCATGCCGACTCCTCAGGGAACATTTGTGCTGATTGATGCCGGAGCCACGGTGGATTGCCGTCCCATTCATTTGCTTCATTTTGCTGTTATGGGACGTATATATGCCGAATATATTCTGAAATATCCAAATCCCCGGGTTGGTCTCATGAATGTTGGTGCAGAAGAGACCAAAGGCAATAATTTTAGTAAAGAAGTTTTTAATCTTCTGGGAGAGCATGATGTAAATTTTATCGGAAATATTGAAGGTCGAGATCTTTTTAGCGGACGATGCGAAGTGATCGTGTGCGATGGCTTTATCGGTAATGTTGTTCTCAAGGTCGCTGAAGGAACGGCTGGTGTGTTGAAAAAATTTCTTAAACAAGTTCTTACAAAAAATCCCATTCGCCGGCTGGGAGCTTTGCTTAGTTTAGGCGCTTACCGCGATCTCCAGGAGATTGCGGATCA
>JADFSZ010000221.1 GCA_022560555.1 PVC group bacterium | reverse complement strand
TTTTAGAACATCCGGCGTATCATTCTCCGGATTCACGCTGATGGAAACCAACCGGACACGATCATCCAGCTGATACGATCGATGTAATTGGGCCATATGCTCCGACATAATTGGGCATGTCCCCGAACATGTGGTAAAAATAAAATCGGCCACCCACACATACCCCAACAAATCCTCTAAACCTATATCTTTGGAATGTTGATTGACCAACGAAAACGGTAAGACAGCCCCGAGAATTGGAAGTTCCAATGGATCACGATTTTGGATCCATAGGCTCGTCCCCACAAAAAGACCTGTCAAAACAATGCTTAAAGATAAAAATATTTTTCGTTTCATAATAGTCCCGTTTTTTAGAAACTGAGATCAAGAATCACTAAAATAAGGTAAACAGGAAGGTAGACAAGCGATATTTTAAACACGTTTTTCGCATCTTGATGAGTTTTTGATTTAAGAAATCTTAGGCTGACTGCCAAAAAGAGCCCTCCGAGGAAAAGAACCCCCACAAGATAAAACATTCGTGTTATCCCGAGAAAGACGGGAAAAACGGAGATCACAATCAAAGCCAAAGTGTAAACAAGGATGTGTCGAAAGGTTCGCTTCCCCTCAGGATCCACAACGGGAAGCATTTTGAATCCTCCCCGACGGTAATCATCACGATACATCCAGGCAATTGCATAAAAATGAGGATGCTGCCAGGTGAATAAAATAAGAAACAAAATCCAGGCTACAGCGTCCAAACTTCCCGTCGCGGCCGCCCAGCCAACCAGAGGAGGAATAGCACCGGGGATAGCTCCGATAGTGGTATTCCACCAGGAAATACGCTTCATGGGAGTGTACACTAAAACATAGATAAAGGCGGCTAATAGCACCAAGAAGCTTGAAAGGAGATTCGTCGTGAAAGCTAAAACACTCACGCCGCATAAAACCAGCGTGACGCCATACAAGAGAGCATGATCCGCTTGAATGTCACCCTGAGGCAAAGCTCTTCTACACGTGCGTTCCATCAGCGCGTCCACATCCCTCTCGAGATAGTTGTTAAGGGCACTGGCACCTCCTGTAGCTAACGCTGTACCCACAAGCGTCATTATTAGCTTGAATATAGAGTAAAAACCTTTTTCACCCAAATAAAAACCTATTGTGGTCGTCACGAGCACCATCATCACAATTCGGGGTTTCGCGAGCTGAACGAACTTTTTGATCTTATGATAATTCATGATGCCGCCTTATAAACAGCTGGGTCCTTGAACGCCACTTCAAACGGAAAAATCCTTAACGCAAGTAAAACAGAAAGACCGAGAAGAAAGGCTCCAAGCAATACGTGGGTGCTTGCTATATACGGACTTTTCACACTTAAAACTGTCCATGCTCCAAAAATAATTTGTAAAAAAATGATGAGGTCAATAAAAACGGCCAGACGCAATACTGATCTTGGAACATGCGCCGTTCTAAAAGCTTTTAAGGTTAACAAAAGAGTCCCCGCCACAACCGCAAATGCAAACATTCGATGACAAAAATGGATCACAATCTGATTCATCTGTACCGGATCCAAAAGCAAGTCGAATCGCAAACTGTTGATTTTATCTAACAAATCAGATCCAAAGAAAGGAATCCATCTCCCGCCTATTTTCGGGAAATCCGGTATCGCGAGTCCGGAATCCGTATGCCGCATCAGGGCTCCCAAAATCAGCTGCACATAGATAATAACACAGAACGCGGCCGCGTATTTAAAAAGCGCCCTACGGGTCAGCCAGGATTGGTCAGTGTACTCTATGGGATTATCGAAACGCTTTTTCCACTCAAAAGACAGAGCATACGCAAGAAGTATGGTGATAATAAAAAATGTTTGGGCAAGGACCGCATGGCTGATGGATATGGCTGTCGGCAAAAAGAACAATACGGTAATCCCACCAAGGAGACCTTGGCAAATCACGGTTCCGAGACCTAAAAAGCCAAGCACTTTCACCCATTTTCGCGACTCTTTAACAGCAAGCCATATCGCGAGAACAAGCATCATAAAACCGACTGTCGCGGCGATCATGCGATGTCCATGTTCATAAAAAACTCCACCCACCATCGGTGGAAAGAAACTTCCGTATGAAAGCGGCCAATCCGGCACAGCCAATCCCGAACCCGTGCTCGTTACAAGGCTGCCGGCAAAAATCAGAA
>JADFSZ010000220.1 GCA_022560555.1 PVC group bacterium | reverse complement strand
TCTACCGAATATGCGGTAATTTCACTGTATCCAGAACAATCGGAATGTTTTTTTGATAAAAATGCTGCCACATCATAAAGACAAGAGAACAAACGCAGATCATAATCAAGGTTCTCTCAATCTTACGCAGCGACGCATGAGGTTGCCTTAGGCCGGACCGGACCAGTCTTGACAAATCCGGGTTCGCTGAGTCAACATTATCCTTGTGCATAAACAAGCCCCGCAAGGATGACTTCTTTTTTTTGGCTATTGAGGGGGAAGGTTTTGCCTCGGCAGGTTTTTTTTCTTTCGGTTTTTCCGGACCGGAAGTTTTGTCGGTCTCCGGGGAGGGTCTCCCCTCCGAAGGATTCTTCGATGATTCTTTATCCCCGCGAATCAATCTCAGCAAACGTTCTTCCGGTGTCAATTCATCAGACATCCCACGCCATCTCCCGTTCTAATAATTGGTAAATCATATCTTGATCCGCCATAGACTTTCCCTGCATCACAAGCATCTCGAGCGCATTATGACAAACAAAAGCCACACGACGCGGATATCCTTGCGTAAAATTAAATATTTCAATCATGGCCTCATCCGTAAACAAACTCTCACCGGCTCGATAACCGGCCGCGGACAATCGAAAATTGATCAGATTTTTCGTTTCATTCAAATCCAGCGGATTGATAATATATTTAAGATTGACTCTGTCGATAAAGTTCCGTATACGTTTGACTTTTGGAAGCAGGTCCAATTGCCCGACAATGATGAGCTGCAGGAGTTTATATTCGTTCGTCTCATAGTTAAGAAGCATCCTTAAACATTCGAGCATCGTCGGACTTAATTCTTGCCCCTCATCAATGAGAAGCACAATTGTTTTATTTTCATCAACACCTTTTTGAAATAAATGTTTTTCGATCGCTTCTTTGTAGTCGAGTGTGGAGCGACCGGGATCCGGAATATTTAATATTCGTGTTAAAGCGGACAAAAATTGAAATTCTGATTTATAACGGGGATCCAAAATCATATGAAAATCGAAATCGGGTTCCTCTTGAAAAATCTTCAAAAGAATCCGGCTCATGGTTGTCTTTCCCGTTCCGACGTCTCCCAGGATCAAGCAAAGCCCCCGCCGCAAACGAATAGAGATTTCCAGCCGCTGAATCACGGCTTGATGGGCTGTGGACCGGTAAAAAAATGCGGGATCCGGACTCGTTGAAAAGGCCTCCCTCTCCAAACCCAATACCCGGTAATAGCTCATGAGCCCATCCGTTCTTTTATATCCTTTAACGACAGGGAGCGTTTACGAAGCTCGCGAATTTTTTGAAGACGCAAAAGGGCTTCATCGCCGAAAAAACGAAACCGTGTTGTGGGACTTCGACCAAAAGCATCCACGAGACCGAGCTTGATATAATATTTTATTGTATGGATAGATTGCCCGGAGATACTGGCAAGATCTTTGATGAGGTAGATGTTCTTCATATTCTTTCCCGGAGGCGATGGTTTTCCTTGATTCCCTTTTGACTCATAGTCCTACTCTCTATATAGAGAGTGTACGAAAAAAATGACTATTTGTCAATTAAAATCATAGTTTTAGACGTATATAACTGAAGGTTAATGGATAACGAGGAATACTATAGTGTTAAAGCGCTTAAAAATCAAAACGAAAGGGTGCTATGACATCCTTTATTTGTGATAGGCTTCCCCCCTGAGAAGTTTCATGGATCTGTACAACTGCTCTAAAAAGACGAGACGCGCCAGTTCGTGCGAGAAGGTTAAAGACGAAAGGGATACGGTGTCGTTCGATCGGCTTAAGAGTTCAGGTAAAAATCCAACCGAGGACCCAATATAAACGTCGACATGACTCATGCCTCGAATCATACACTTTTCCAAAGAGCCCGCAAATTGTTCGCTTGTCTTCGTTTGACCCGACTTATCCAAAAATATTTTATGATGAGATTGATCTAAATATTTTTTTAATTTTTGAGCATCAATTTTCTGACGCTCAAGGATAGTCATATTCAAATTTCCTTCTTCCTTAAGAACAATTTTTTCAAAACGAATGTATCGTGATAACTTTTTTTCATAAAAAGCTTCTCCCAGCCGAACAAATTGTTCTTTGGTTTTTCCAAAGCAAATCAATCGCACGGAAAGCATCTTTTTATCCTTAGGGCTGCCTCGTGAATTCCTTGTCGCAAA
>JADFSZ010000049.1 GCA_022560555.1 PVC group bacterium | reverse complement strand
CATTTATCCGCGATTGGTTTCGTTTTGATTTAGACATCCGGAATATTCTCGCCGGCTTGAATTGCCGCCAATACAAACGTCCTTGCTCATCCATGATCATCGGGGACAATGATGTGGCTGAAGCTGTTTTGAAAAGTCAGGCCGCGGATTTTGGCTTGACCCCTATATTCCCTCTCGCCGAGAAAATTTGCGAGCTCTATAAGGATAATCCCTTGGCTCTCGAGATAGGTATCGATCAGATCCGTTGGAATAAGCTCGAGGACATACCTTCATCTTCGTTCTTTCGTATCGAGTCACTTTTAGCCTATTTCCTCAAACTGGATATGGCTTCCCGCCGGCAAGGCCTCACACCCGAGCGGGGACAAGAACGTATTGATACTCTCACCGATGAACTTAAAAAAAGTTTTCAATTTAGCGAATCGTTTCAACACGCCGGAGGAACTCTATGAGTACACAAGGAATTATCACAGGCATTGTCGCTAATCTCGTCCTTATTCAAGTGGACGGCCCTGTCGCGCAAAACGAGATATGCAATATCGATCTGGAAGGCACAAAACTCAAAGCTGAAATCATCAAAATCAACGGAGACATCGCTTATGTTCAAGTTTTTGAAAATACCGCGGGACTCAAAGTCGGTCACACCGCTTCTTTCACCGGCCACATGCTGGAAGTCACATTGGGACCGGGGATGCTTTCCAAACGCTATGACGGCTTGCAAAATGATTTAGAATTAATCGAAGGACTTTTTCTCGAGAGAGGAAGCTCTTCTCCTGCCCTCGATGAAAATGCGGTATGGCATTTTCATCCTTTGGCTAAAATCGGCGACACGGTCGGGGCCGCAGACTGGTTAGGAGAAGTCAAAGAGGGGTGGATCAACCATAAGATTATGGTACCGTTCAAATTTCCGGGGCAAGGAACCATCGTGTCGACAGCAGCAGAAGGTGAGTATAAGGCCCGGGATACGATGGCCGTTATCAAGGACTCCAAGGGCGTGACCCACAACGTGAGCATGATCATGACCTGGCCCGTAAAGATTACCCCCAAATTTTACGCGGATAAACCGCGCCCTTCCAAAATCTTTGAGACAGGTGTACGCGTGATTGATACACTTAATCCTATGGTCGAGGGCGGAACAGGATTTATCCCCGGGCCGTTCGGTTGCGGAAAAACGGTACTCCAACATGCTCTATCCAAATACGCGGATGCGGATCTCATTATTATCGTTGCTTGCGGAGAACGTGCGAACGAGGTCGTTGAAATTTTTACGGAATTTCCGGAGCTGGATGATCCGCGTACCGGCCGAAAACTGATGGAGAGAACCATTATTATTTGCAACACTTCCAACATGCCGGTTGCATCGAGAGAGGCTTCCGTCTATACGGGGATGACCATTGCGGAGTATTACCGCTCGATGGGCCTAAAGGTCTTGCTTCTTGCAGATTCCACGTCCCGCTGGGCCCAAGCCCTAAGAGAAATGTCAAATCGTATGGAAGAGCTGCCCGGTCCGGATGCTTTTCCGATGGATCTGCCCGCGATCATCGCTAACTTTTATTCCCGGGCCGGTTATGTCCATCTCAACAACGGACAATCGGGATCCATCACGTTTATCGGAACAGTGAGTCCGGCCGGAGGAAATCTGAAGGAACCCGTAACCGAGTCGACGAAAAAAGCCGCGCGGGCTTTTTACGCTCTGTCCCAGGCACGGGCGGACAGCAAACGTTATCCGGCCATCGATCCGATCGAATCCTACTCAAAATATTTGGAGTACAGCGAAGTTATAGAAAATATGAATACGACAATCGAAGCCGGCTGGATAGATAAAGTCACTGCTTTAAAAGATATGCTTCTTCGGGGTAAAGAGGTCAAAGATCAAATCAATATTCTCGGCGATGACGGTGTTCCGGTACATTATCACGATATTTTTTGGAAAAGCGAACTGATAGACGCCATCATTTTACAGCAAGACGCTTTTGATAAAGTGGACTGCTCCACTCCGCTCTCACGGCAAAAATACATGGCTAAGCTTGTTTTAGATATTTGCCAAGCAAAATTTACTTTTGAAAATTTTGAAGAGGTCACTCACTATTTTAAAAAAATGATTAACAATTTAAAACAGATGAATTACCAAGAGTTTGACTCATCTTCATTTAAAAAATTCCGTCAGAAACACGATGACGTTTTATCGGAAAGGAAATCCGCGTCATGAAGACACAAGCCTTTCAGAAAATCTATACAAAGATTGACAATATTACTAAGGCAACATGCACGATCACGGCAGAGGGTATCGGCAATCTTGAGATGGCTTTTGTTGACAATCGTCCGGCTCAGGTGGTCAAAATTTTCGGAAATAAAGTCACGCTACAGGTGTTTCCGGGCACGGAAAATATCGCCACAAATTCCGAGGTTGTCTTTCTTGGCCGCGGCCCAACGCTAAAAGTCGGGGACGAACTGCGCGGCCGCTTTTTTGACGCCTACGGGAACGTGATTGACGGCGGACCTGACATTGAAGGGGAGGAAGTCGAAATCAACGGTCCGACCATAAATCCTGTTCGGCGAAAACAGCCCTCCGAATTGATCGCGACGGGCATCGCGGGCATTGATTTGAACAACACCCTTGTGACAGGACAAAAGATTCCTTTTTTTGCCGATCCCGATCAGCCCTTCAATCAAGTGATGGCAGACGTGGCTCTTCGCGCAAAGGCGGATCTGATCGTTCTTGGCGGCATGGGGATGTCAAACGATGACTATTTATACTACAAAGCGATCTTTGACAATGCCGGAGCGTTAGACCGTATTATTTGTTTTATGAATACGACAGAAAACCCTCCTGTTGAGCGGCTTTTAATTCCGGATATGTCTCTGACGGCAGCAGAACACTTCGCGATAAAACACAATATGAAAGTTCTCGTTCTTTTAACGGACATGACGCTTTATGCCGATGCTCTTTCGATTGTGTCGAACAGAATGGATCAAATTCCCTCAAAGGACAGCATGCCGGGATCTTTGTACAGTGATCTAGCCAAAATTTACGAAAAAGCGGCTCAATTCCCCGATGGCGGATCTATCACGATTATTGCGGTAACCACGCTTTCCGGAGGGGACATCACACACGCCATTCCCGACAACACCGGATACATTACGGAAGGGCAACTTTATCTTAGACGGGACACCGATATCGGAAAAGTGATCATAGATCCGTTCCGCAGTTTATCGAGATTAAAGCAACTCGTGATCGGTAAAAAGACGCGCGCTGATCATCCTCAAGTGATGAATGCCGCGGTACGATTATATTCCGATGCCGCGAATGCCAAAACAAAGCAGGAAAACGGTTTTGATCTCACGGAATATGACAAACGATCCCTGAATTTCGCGAAGGAATATTCCGAGCATCTTTTAGCCATCGACGTGAATATCGATATTGACACTATGCTGCAAATCGCGTGGCAGCTTTTTGCTAAATATTTTTCGAAAGATGAAGTTGGGATCAAGCAAGAAATCGTCGATCAGTTTTGGCCTCAAGATGAGCAGTGGCTGGATGGTCAAGCCGAACTGACAAAACAAAACAGTTAAAGTAATGAATAGTAGAAAATAGGCCGTAAGATCGTCCGGCAGTTTTTAATTATTCATTTGTCATTGTTCATTTGTCATTAAGAGCGAAGCGAAAAATAATGGCTCTCAAAATTCAATTTAATAAAACGTACCTTCACGAATTAAATAAAGGACTCAAAATCCGTCTCCTGGCTTTACCGATTTTAAAGGCCAAAGAAGCGGCCTTACGTATCGAGGTTAAGCGCGCTACGAATCTTGCCCGTCAAATCCAAAAAGATATTCAAGACGCTCAAGATCTGATCAAACCTTTCTTAAAATTATGGGCCGAGTTCCCGCAATACCTCGGAATTCAAAAAGCGCATTTGTCTGTTCGTAAAATTGCCGGTATCAAAACACCCGTTTTGGATCATATTGACTTTCATGAAACTCCCCACTCTTATGTTTTAACACAAGCGTGGATCCCGAGAGGACTGGACATTCTTAAAAATCTCGTAAAACTTCATATCGAGAGGGATGTAGCGGTCAAAAAATCCAAGATCCTTGAGCACGCGCGAAAAAAAACGACACAAAAAGTCAACTTATATGAAAAGGTCCAGATCCCTGAATATCAGGAAGGGATTCGAAAAATTAAACGTTACCTGGAAGACGATGAAAACCTGTCTAAATCTTCACAAAAAATTCTTAAATCCCGCCTTCAGGCAGAGGAAGATAAAGCCGCATGATCACACCCATGAAAAAACTTGTTTTTTTGATTTTTCATAAAGATCGCGAAGAAGTCCTCTCAACATTGCAGGACATCGGGGTGATCCATATTGAAGAACATATGCCTTCATCTCGTCCTGAGGATATTACCCGAACGGAAACAGAGATTAAAAGGACACAGCGTGTCCTTCTTCAACTCAAGCGTTTAAAAAAACACGAAGCTCCGGAAAACAAGGAGCCTCTTGGAGACGCATTACATGTGCTTGAAAAATTTGAAGCCCTGGAAAACAAGGAACACCACACGGACCATCTCTTACTAAGCCTTGAGAAAGATATCAAAATTCTGGAGCCCTGGGGGGATTTCAACACACATCTTACGGAAACTTTAGTTCAAAGCGGCATCCGCGTCCGCTTTTTTGAATGCCCTCCTAAAAAATTCGCAAGCCTGGATTTGAGCGCGTATCCGGCATCCGTCGTATCACAAAACAAACAAATCGTTCGTTTTATTGTCATTGAATATCAAAAGTCATATTCTCTCGAAATCGAAGAAATCTCACTGCCTGATATCTCATTGGAGGAAGCAAAAGCAGAATACAAAAATCTTCTTCGTAAAAGAGAATCACTAATAGAAGAAAAACAAAGACTCCTTCCCTCTCTTCCTTCGATACTCATGCACAAGAAATTTTTAGAGGACACTTTTCGTTACGCAAAAGCAAATGTCAGCATGGAATCTTTGTTTTCAGGACAACTGCTTTCCCTTAAGGGATGGTTTCCTGCATCTCTCGAGAGCTCGATCAAGACGAAGCTTCAAAGCATCCCCGTATATTTTGAGGTTCGTAACCCGGCGCCCAAAGATAATGTTCCGGTCCAACTTAAAAATTCGGGCCTGCCTAAGTTGTTCGAACCCATCACAAAAATATTCGCTCTCCCGTCTTATCACGAATTGGATCCGACACCGTTTTTTGCGCCGTTTTTTGCCTTTTTCTTCGGAATGTGTTTGGGAGATCTCGGATACGGTCTTGTGATCCTCGGCCTATCCCTCTTTGCCTTGATGAAAGTCCCTGAAGCTTGGAGGCCGATATGCAAGTTAGGCGTGGTCTTAGGCTTCCTGGCTTTTATCACGGGAATATTTCTCAACACGTTTTTTGGACACGCTATTTTTGCACTGCCCGGCGGAGAAAGCGCTTTTTTTACCCAAGGAAAATCCATGGCATTTTTGGCATCACGAACCATTGACGGAAAAGCCGTATACCCCGCGATGACATTTGCGATTATGCTTGGCTTTATTCAAGTAATTTTGGGTTTGATTCTCCAAGCTAAGAACAAAATACGTCATTCGGGATTTATCTACGGACTCCAGCCTATATCTTATGTGTTTATGATTATCGGTATGCTCATATGTGCGGCCCATGCCGATATCTTAGGTCTAGGGGGGCATTCTATCGGCCCCATTCCGATCGGACGATTTTTAACATCGTTCCCTCTCCTTTCAGGACAGATTTGTTTTTTTGGCGGCCTTCTTACGATGTTTCTTTTTAATAATCCACAGCTTAAAATAGGTTTACGTCTTCCAATGGGACTGTGGGAGTTCTATGGGTTTGCAACCGGGATAATGGGAGATGTCCTGTCTTATATCCGTCTATTTGCTCTAGGCCTGGCCGGAGGATTATTAGGCTTTGCTTTTAATCAAATCGCATTTATGTTTATTACCACATCGGAAGGCGACATAAACTATCTTTCGTTTGGATTGATCGGTACTATTCTCGTTCTGATATTCGGACACACGCTTAATTTAGCTCTAGCCGCCTTAGGGTCATTTGTTCATCCGCTGCGTCTTACATTCGTCGAATTTTATAAAAACCTTAAATTCACCGGAGGAGGCCAACCCTACGAACCATTAGCTCAAACTGTTAAAGGAGCTTCTGTTTAGTTCTTTTCATTAAAAAAAGTTCAATAAAAAAGGGAGGAAGTGCATTATGGAGAACATGGGTCATATTTTAGCACTTGTCGGCATGGGCCTGATGATCGGTCTTTCAGCGTCCGGATCTGCCATTGGATTATCCATCGGAGGGTGCGCCGTGCTGGGTATGTTAAAGAAAAAACCGGAAGCTTTTGGAAACGGACTTGTGTTGTCAGGTCTTCCGGCCACACAGGGTCTTTATGGATTTGTGGCATTTATCATGTATAACGGAAAAATTTCGTCCAGCTTCACCGTTTTTCAGGGCAGTGTCGTTTTTGGTGCGGGCTTGGCGGTGGGTCTGGCCTGTCTCGTTTCGGCTATTGAACAAGGCAAAGTGTGTGCAAACGGAATCGCGGCCATCGGAAGCGGGCACAATGTGTTTGGGAATACGATGATACTAGCCGCTTTTCCTGAGTTTTATGCCATTCTCTCTCTCATCTCCGCGATTCTGATGCAGGGTCTGCTAGAAGCTTAATTTTCCTTTAAAAGCAAAAAAGCCGGTGTCCTCTTCCTTCGAGAACACCGGCTTTTTTTACCAAACCATTACAACCACAAAAGACCCTTAGCAATATCCGTCATACGTGTTCGCCCATGGGTCCCTAATTGCACGGAGTGAGCTCCTAAAGATACGGTTGGACAAAAGTCCTCTTCCTTCAGCTGCCCTAACTCACAAATTTCCAGATCCATCACTCCGCTATGATCTAAAACCTTGTGAAAATGACCCGCCACAAGATCGCTTTCATAATCAAGACTCAGAATATTCAGCTTTTTCAATCCGAGATTCACGGCGTGGCAAATAACATCTTTTGTTTTCAAACGTTTTCTGAACAGACACAACATGGATTTCTCTGTCTCGAGCCGTTTTGTTTCGGCAAAAACGTCGATATTTCCGTCAAAAAAACACACCACATGATCTCGATGATTCGGATCGAGCAGACTGTCAGATGGAATGTGATCATCAAAAATAAATTTGATCCGCTCTGAGTTAGTATTGTGTATATACATGTCGTAATACATAAGGCTCCGGCGGTCATTTTCCAAAAGGTAAACCGGACATACGGCCACGCGCATCACTTCTCTGATAATCTCCATCAGGCAAAGAAACTCCGTATAGGACCCCCCCTGACGATGCACATAGATAAATTGCGATTTCTTCTCCATGGCCACCTGAGTATTCCCCGGATCGGGAACTAGCTTCTTATGTGTGGTAAACAGTTTTTCCAACTCTTGATAGGGCTGATTCATCAACGCACCCCTGAGGCATTATACTATCAATTCCGGTTTTCATAAATTGCGATTGCTCAAACTATAGGAAAGCAAGAACGGATTATAACCTAAAGCCTTGAAATGTCAACATTTCACCATAAATCTAATAACTATGGGGCTATAGATTCAAATCCTGAGGATAAAGCAACATGGAGAATACGAGCAAGTTGACGCATGGAAGCGCGAAATTTTGAGGGAAGGAGCAAAAGATGCCAAAGGCTTAAGGGACGGCGCAAACACTGAAAGGCAAAATACATATAGCGAAGAAGTCCTTTTTTGGAATAGATCATCTCAAACGGCGGCAATTCAAAGTGGACTGAATCTAAAATCACGCGTAAAACCCAACACGTACATTGACGCTCTTGGGCGATTTCAAACGCGGCCCAAGACTCCATATCGATGGCTCTGGCATGCGGATCCATTTCTCTAAGCGCTTCTTTATCTTTCAGATGATAAATCGTGTTCGTCTGATACAGTGTTCCTCCTTTTTTTACGCACGCCCAAGAGGCAAACGAAAAGGCGCTCGAAAAGAGCTTATTTAAAAAGGAGCCTTTCCCCCCCGGGGAGTGGACCTTCACATGTTCCGGAATCAAAATATCTTTGTGCTTCAATTGAGGATCCACAGCTCCGGCCACACCTGTAAAAATGATAAGGGACACCTGAAAATGGCGGAAAAATTTGTTAAATGTTTTTCTCACGGCCTTGGCCCCTACCCCGCTTTTTATGATAAAAACATGTTTTTGGCCTACCTCACACACATAGACAAGCAGCCCTTCACAATCTCTTTTTTCGACAATGGATATATGTTTTAAGAGCTCACTGAGTTCTTGCTTCATGGGCAGGACAATCACGGTGTCGATATTTTCATCAAGATTATGTATACTTTGCCTCATACGGATAAGCCTTTTTTTTGAGAATAGAGTGTGATATATTTATACACTAAAGATGCACGTATGAGAATAAAAATCGTCTATTGTCTCAGCCTGGATTTCGTTTAACATGCCCGAACACGCTTTTCAAAATCTTGTACAAGTCGTTGACCGTCTTCATCGAAGGGACGGATGCCCCTGGGATCGGGCTCTCAAACTCAAGGATTTAAGAAAGTATATCCTCGAAGAGGCGCATGAAGTTATTGAAGCCATCAACGATAATGATTTAGTAAAACTTAAAGACGAATTAGGGGATCTCCTGTTTCAGGTCTTAACGTGTGCAAAATTAGCAGATAAAAAGAAATCATTCCGCATTGAGGATGTTCTCATCAACACCAAGAAAAAAATGCTCAGGCGGCATCCCCATGTGTTTGGAAACACCCGCATCCGTCATATGAATGACATTTTGGACAATTGGGAGCGCATTAAAAAAGATGAGCTTAAAAATTCCAAAGACAAAAGAGCCCCTTCCATTCCGGAAACTCTTCCTGCGCTGGCCAAAGCAGAATTGATTCAAAAACGTATGTCCACCAAAGACCCCGATCCGGAGCGCATCCTCAACACGATCAAGAGAGATTTGTCCGTGCTAGAGAAAGAAAAACATTCCAAGGGCTCTAAAACACTTGAGAAAACGATCGGACGGACTCTCTTTAACACGGTTACATTGGCTCGTCTGAATAAGATCAATGCCGAATGCGCGCTTGAAAGTTTCAATCAGAGTGAGATAAAAAAAAGAAGAAAAAAGTAAGAATTTTTTGATATACAACACACAAAAGGAGAGACTCATGACAACGAAATTTTGGGTTGTTTTTACCGGACTATTTATTTTTTCGATCGCAGGCCCTGCCAAATGGGCCATCGCGGATAACATTACGATACAAGCTGTCCATGGAAAGAGCTATATTTACTTAGACAAAAAGTCTAGCCCTATTGAAGCGAAAGAAAATCTTGTTCTGGAGCCCGGATCCCGCATCGAGACAGAGGAAAATTCATTTGTGGATATCATTTCGGATTACGGATCTTTTCGCGTTCATGAAAACTCTATTGTGATTTTAAACAGCACATTATTTGAAAGTTCTTCATTAAAAAAGTCTTCCCCCGGCGAGATTTCCCCCAGGGCCCAGCTTGAAATCATTACGGGTGATCTGCTCTTGAAAATCAAGAGAATCAACCCCGATACGGAATTCAAAATCAAGGGCCCAACAGGCGTTGCGGCGATTCGTGGAACCGTGTTTGGGATTAGTGCTGATGAGAACATGACAACAGTCCAAGTACATGAAAATCAAGTCCAGCTATACAATGAGAATCAGCCTGACCAATCCGTTCTTTTGAACGCCTTTGAACAAGCGAGCATATCTCCATGGAACAAAAGTTTGCTTCAAGCCTCTGGTGTGGGTCTTTTATCCGAATCGATATTGGGTCAAGATCCGGGGGCCAAAAATACTGAACCTGTCATTTCCACGACTCTATCAAAAACGATGCCCTTAGAAGAAGTGGGCGATCAAAATCTTTGGTCCGGGGATGAAACCGCAAATGCAAAAAAAGAGCTGATGATGACAATCTTAAACACCCCAACAGCACAGGGGCTCACCGTATCAGAGACAATAAAAAGTCATCCCGGTAAAATTCAGGACATATATCAGATTGTCAACAGTTTCAGTCAGACAAGAAGCTTAAGGCAAGGCCCTAGGGCGATTTTAGAGGTGAGGATTCCGCTAGCTATTTTAGAAGAAAAAATCGAGATCAAGTTTTCCAA
>JADFSZ010000219.1 GCA_022560555.1 PVC group bacterium | reverse complement strand
TTGAAATAACATGAAACTCTCCTTTTCACCACAATGTCCGTTTGTTTTTCTGATTTCAGGTTTGTTTTTCGTTTTGTGTCATTCCTTATTCAATATCTTAACTCTTAAAACATTGAGGGCTTCCCAGGACATCGGAACATGGCAGCCTTGGATTCCGAGAAACACAATGCCATCAATGGCTTGGTCTTCCTAACAATCTTTGCCATATATAACTCCCATACTATGGTGATGAATCTGATGGGTTCTTAATCTTACTGAGGAATAACTGATCTCATCAACAACGGCCGCCATGAGATCGCCAGGGTTTCATTTATTGAATGGGCTTATTTTTTACTTGAAGCTTTCCCTGCATTATGAGCGCGTGGAAACTGCATACATAGATATATTCTCTTTCATGGATCGGCACCCGAAAGAAGACTGAATCCTTTTGCCCATACGTGAGTACGCGCGATCGAATATTTGTTCCCTGAATATGAAATTCGTGCTTCATTCCTTCGTCTAAATTGGTCAACAAAAATCTCACGACTTCTCCGGGGCTAAGCTCAATCGTTGGGTTGTCCGAAGCAAAAGACATATCCTTCATCTCCAAATGAATGGTGCGAATATCACGCTCTATGGGTTTCGCGGATGTTTGAGGGCTCATCCCAAGCCAAATGAAAAATGCAATAAGCACAAAGCCGACAAACAGCGCCGCTTGACCTCTTAGGGTCTTTAATTCTTTTTTTATTCGTTCAACCATAAAATGTTCTCCTTAAATAATAGCATCATTCGTGTTTAAATTCAGGAACCCCCGACAAGAAGTCCCGTACCGTACATCAGCAAATACCCCATAATTATCCCTAATATATTGAAGGGCTGTAATAAATTTGATCTTGTCCTGCGCCCTAAAATAGCACCGATCACTTGAGCCAAAGCGCCGGCTCCGACACCAAGAAAAAAAATCGCCCATATTTGAGAGTAGGTAAACGCACCAATCCAGCATCCAAAAATGGTTGGAACGCCCGCCAGGAGTCCCAGCTTACAAAGTCCAGACAGTTTGACCTTTTCTTTCAAGATGGGCGCAACAATCGCTATTCCTTCGGTCGCATTGTGAAGAGTAAAACCAATAACAAGCAGCGCGCCTAAACTCAGTTCGCCCAACACATAGGCCGATCCGATCGCAAGGCCTTCTCCAAAATTGTGAAATCCGATACCAAGAGCCATGATCCACGCTATCGTCATCCCCGGAGAACTATCTTTATGCTTTTCCCCGACTCGAGCGCCAATACCAAGCAAAATCAAATACGTCCCGATAAAACCGAGTATAAGTAAAGCGGCTCCATGAAACATTCCCGGCAAAGCTTCGGCGGCTTCAAAACCTTCCAAAAACGCGTCTATCGTGAGAAAAGCCAGCAATCCTACGGTGACATAAATGAGAAAATCCATAGCCGTTTTCTTTAATCGTCGTAAAAAAGGAAACCAGCAAATTCCCAAAGCCACAGGAATAACTCCGACATAGATTCCAAGCATACCAAATCGACCCAGGGCCGCGAAAGAAACCTGCGGCGTAATAGATGCCACCTCAATTTCATAGTCAAACGTGATTCCGCTTGACGTCAACAAAATGATCTCGATCGGCTCCCCTATGTTCCAGGGAAATGGAATCGTTACAAGAGCTGTTTTCAGAGGAGAAAGATTCCTTTCAGGTGACACCTCATGATTCCAAAAGGCACCACGAACCATCACTTGAGCTATAAACACATCATCCGTTCCCGAATTGATCACATTGAGAAATATGAGATCTTTTTCCAAAGTATGATTCAACACATGAATGTCTTCGACAGGCGGTAAGTCCGACTGAAATATTTTCGTGGGTCCTCCTAAGAAGAAGCTATAAACCACCAGACCAAGCACCACGAGAGGCACAAGACCCAATAAGGTCATTTTTAGAATGCTTTGATTTTTTTCTTTATTCACCATGCTGATTCCCATGATATGTCAATTGAGTGTCATCATCCGGAAGAACACGAAAGAACCCCATCCACCCTCTTTCGGCAAACTCTGTTTTGTGGGCATGAAACATATAATCACCCGTAAAAGGGAATCGGACTTCGACAATGCCACGCTCACCTTGACCTTGCATAATTGTATCCGTATAATCTCTGGGCTTTTTTTGCGTGCCCGTTGGATAATAATCAAAGAAT
>JADFSZ010000048.1 GCA_022560555.1 PVC group bacterium | reverse complement strand
GCTTCAACTCCACTTGGATCCGAAACAGGATTGACAAAAGGTTCTACCGCAAACAGCAAAGTTCCTTCATGGTCTTCGAGCCCCACAAGCGAATTGATGTCAAAACCAAAATGAAGAAAAATCGGAAATACCTCAAAATCCCCCTGATTACTCTTGAGATCACCAAATCCGTACCCGCCGCCGATTCCCACTTCATGCAAATGAATTTCATCATGATGCCCCGTGTCATCGTGAATCAAACTCCGTGAGCCGTAAACACCTTCTCCGTCGGCCGCAAAAACAAAGGAATTCAAAACTAAAACAAAAACTCCTATCATCCAAAGAATTTTTTTCATATGCCCCTCGTTTGTATTGTTTTTACGATTTACGGATCACGGCTCTCAATTCCCGGTTTTCGATTCTCGATCCTCGGTTATCGATTATCGGCTATCGAAAAATGCCGAGAGGGGGACTCGAACCCCCACAAGATTGCTCCCGCCAGCCCCTCAAGCTGGTGCGTCTGCCAATTCCGCCATCTCGGCTTTTAGGAGGATTCTTACGGCTTTGCCAAAACCGATACCAATTATAGTGTCTTTCAAAATACTGTCAATCTTATCATTAAGCTAAACGAACGATAGCGCCTTATTTGCGATTTTAGACTCACGGCATTGATATTTTTTCTCTCTGTGCTCTTTGTAATCTCTGTGGCGAATATCACCGCATCAGCATCCTTCGAAAAAGAATAAACCCCGCAAGAACGCTAACCGTATTAGGAACCCACATAATAACCCAGGGCCACAGCACACCGGCTTCGGCAAAACTTTGTGAAAAAAAGTATAAGGTATAGTAAGCGACTAAAACAAGGATCGACAGCGCAAATCCGATGCTTTTTTCACCATGCCGTGTCCGAATGGCAAGAGGGATACACATGATCATGAGGGCGAATCCGGCAAAAGACGTTGAGATTTTTCGATGAAGCTCCGTCTTGTATCGGTCGATGAGCACTTTATCCTTGAACGAGAGAATGTGCCGCTTGATTTCTGCAATTGTTAACTCCTTCAAACGTTTGTAGATTCTCCCCCCCGAAGTTGAACTCGCGTCCATTGATAATTCGACAGGGCACTCTTCGAAATGGATCGTGTACGTCTTGGTCGGATCCATTTGATCAGGCTCCTCCGCGAATCCGTCACGAAGAGCCAAGACGATTCCAAAGCCTTCTTGTTTCGGCAAAAGCCTCCCTTCTTTGGCATGAATGGTTCGAACCTGTTTGCCTTCCCGGATTTCATAAATGATCACATTTTTCAGAACTTTATCTTCTATGCTCTGCACAAAGATAATATGGTTATTAAAGTCATCTATGAATTCTCCCGGCTCAATAAACGCAAACGGATTCTGGTATCCTAATTGAACAATAAGCCGCCGTATGGAAAAGTGAGCTCTCGGCTGGATTTGATCGTTCAATATCAACGTGCCTAAACTCATGAGAATACCAATAACCAAAATCGGCATCAAGACCAGGTAGGGGTTGACCCCTGAGGCTCGAACCAACAAGAATTCATTGTCACTGGACAAACGGCCCAGCACCAGCAACAAAGTCGTCACCACGGCCATCGGAAGAGCAAACGGCAGCATCGTGGGAAACGAATAGACAATGATCTTCAGAATAATGGATATGTCAACGCCCTTTCGAATCGCTAAGTCTGCCAGACGAACGATCTGCGTTAAAACGAGAAGGATCAGCAGAGTGGCAAGGATCATAACGAAGGGCAGGCCCAGTTCTACCAAAAGATATTTTCTTAGGATTTTCATAAGCTTGAATAGGGCATTATTTCCGTGTCGATCGGTTTTGTCAATAGGCCTCCATCGGGACCTTCTCCTTGAGAAACAGGCTGTGACACCGCCCAACATTATCTTAAGATACTTAACAAATTGAAGTTATACATACGATTGTCCAAGGTTCCAGCCCCCACGGCCCTATTTTCAGGCTTGATTTTGCTCACCAAAATTGATATATTACAGGGTGTTCAAGGCAGGTACCGTCGTAAATCATGTTAATATTTCATTAAGTACATAAATGCGCAATTATTTCCGCGATATCAATCTCGTCACCTGTCCGCATTGCCAAACTGTGTTGATATTGCCGCAATTTGGACCAAAAGCTATTGTCATATCCAATTGCACCGATTGCCATGGTTTAGTTATGATTTTTAAGAATCGCATATACAAAATTGATAGAAAACAAATTCTTTCCATTGATTTGGAAAAACTTCAAGATCATATTTCCCATGTTTTAGAAAAAGTTCTTTCTCAAGATCGACGAAGTGTTTCCTATGAACCAAAATGGCCTCTCTCTGATGAGCGAGAACTTATGATCCTTCTCGATGAATTCGAAGAAGATATAATGGATCCTTTAGAAGAGGACGGGGATGCGTTCCTTGCCGAAAACCCCATAACAAAAGATGAAATATTTTCTTTTCGAGAATACCTGAAATCCTACAGAATGCCGTGGAAAGGTAATCGGCTTTAGCATTTTATCCGGCAATCCCAATTCACAATCTTGGCCCATGTTTAAGAAAGGAGTCTTCCGTTGCATATCACAATTACCGGTCGGCATTTAAAACTTACGGTTCCGCTTAAAAAATATATTGAGACAAAGGCGGAAAAATTCGAACAGTACTGCAAACCCATCATCGCGATTCATGTCATCATGAGTTTAGAAAAATCCTACCAGCATGTCGCGGAAATGACACTGCAAACCAAAGACGCGTTTATCACGGGGGTGTCTGAAAGTAAGGACATGTATGCCTCCGTGGATCTTGTCGTTGAGAAAATCAAAAAACAATTAAAGAAACATAATCAGAAACTTAAAGATCATAAAAGAAAACACAAATCGTTCCGCGGTCATATGCGCATGAACATTCTCGCGTCGGAAGACAACACAACAACTACAAGCGCGATACCTAAACTCATTCGTTCGGAAACATTCGCCATCAAACCGATGGGGATTGAAGAAGCGTTGTTACAGCTCAAGATCCTCGGGTATGATTTTTTAACGTTTTTTAACTCCACAACCGAAAAAGTGAATGTTGTCTATAAACGAACAGACGGGAATCTCGGTCTCATTGAACCGGATTTTTAATCGTCTGAGGGAAGGCTCTTATGGATATACAAAAACTCTTGGCCCAAAGCGTGATTAAAATTAACCTGCAAGCTCAAACGAGGGATGAAGCCTTCAAAGAATTGGCATCCTTGCTCCATGAAAAAAATCTTATTACGGATCCCGATGATACTTTTAAACGTTTGCTGCATCGGGAATCTATGGCGAGCACAGCTATCGGGGAAGGGTTTGCCATCCCGCATGCCAATATTTCTGACTTAGAAGAAGTGTCCTTGGCTATCGGCAAATCCGACAAGGGAATTGATTTTTCGGCTATCGACGCCCAAAAAGTATATCTCATAATGATGGTGCTGTTTCCCGAGGGGAAAGAAAAGCTCCACGTTCAAATCCTCGCCCGCTTCGCGCGCATTCTCAAAAGCGAAAAAAACCGTCTTGAATTAAAAAACTCACAATCTCCGGATGAAATTCGCCGTGTATTCCAGACGCAAAATGCCGAGGTGGATTAGCCATGCCCTTTATTACCATAACCAAGTTTTATGAGGACCAAAAAGAAGAGTTGAGGCTCCGTAGGATCGGGCCTCCGAACGATCTGGAAAGAAAAATTAAGGTCGCCGAGGTCAACCGTCCCGGGCTGGCCCTTAAAGGTTACTATGCCTATTTCGCCTCTAAAAGAATTCAAATTCTCGGCAAAGCCGAAATTTCCTATTTAGCGGGCTTGTCTGGGAAAACCCGCAAAACCCTTTTAAAAAAGTTTTGCGACTTTAATTTCCCATGTATTGTGGTTGCCCGGCGCCTATCCATCCCCAACGAGCTTAAGGAAGTTGCCAAGGCAAAGCAGATTCCCATTTTTCAAAGTTCTCTTTCAACAAGTAAAATCAGCGCGACAATCACATTTTACCTTGAAGAGCAATTTTCTCCTGCTCTCACCATATCCGGAACCCTTATGGATGTTTACGGCATAGGTGTCCTCATATTAGGAAAAAGCGGAATCGGTAAAAGTGAGTGCGCCCTGGAACTCATCAAGCGGGGACACCGTCTTGTGAGCGATGACATTATTCATCTCAAATTAACCGCGAGAAAATTGATCGTCGGACGCCGTTCCGATATCATTCGTCATCATATGGAGATTCGCGGTCTCGGCATTATTGATATTCAAAAAATATTCGGGATAGGCGCCATTCGCAATCAAAAAATCGTGAGCATTATCGTCACTCTTGAAGAGTGGGTCAAAAACAAAGATTATGACCGCCTGGGGCTAGACTTGAAAACATATGAAATTTTGGATCAATGGCTACCGCATTACCTCGTCCCTATCCGCCCGGGAAGAAACATTGCCATTTTAATTGAAGTCGCCTGCTCCAATGAGAGATTGAGACGTATGGGAATCGACTCAGCAAAATCACTTGAAGAAAGTCTCCTGGAACGCTTAGCCAGCACGGCTAAAACAAACACAAGGGAAAGTCATTCGTCATGAAAAGCGATCACCAATTTGTTATTATTACAGGAATTTCGGGGGCCGGTAAAAGTCACGTTTTAAAAACGTTCGAGGAGCTGGGGTACTTCTGCATTGATAACCTCCCCGTGCTTCTCATTACAAAATTCGCTGAGATCTGTCAGCAAACAGATGCGAATATCAAACGCGTAGCCCTTGTGATCGATATTCGCGAAGGGATCTTCTTTGACGACCTTTTCAACGAATTAGACACATTAAAAAATCTCGGCACTCCTTACAGCATCTTGTTCCTGGAAGCCTCGGACGACGTTCTCTTAAGACGATTCAGTGAAACGAGACGCAAACACCCGCTTTCCGGTTCCGGAACTGTTCTTGACAGCATCCAGATCGAACGTCAAAAACTCCGGAAAATTCTCAACTCGGCTGACCATGTCATAGACACATCTCCCTTGAATGTTCATGAATTGAAGGATCGTATCTTTCAGGCCTTCAGCCCTATTGAAAAAAAGTCCCGAATGAAAATCACCATCAACTCGTTCAGTTATCGCTACGGGATTCCCCCCGACAGCGATCTTGTGTTTGACGTGCGGTTTCTTCCCAATCCCCATTATGTGGAAGATTTGAGACCTTATACGGGAATGGATAAAAAAGTCGAGGAATACGTTCTTGAATTTCCTTTGACGAAAAATTTTACGAATAAATCTTGGAAATTAATTGAATTTCTCATTCCGGCTTATATCAAAGAAGGCCGTGCCTATCTAACGATTTCTTTCGGATGCACGGGAGGCAAACACAGATCCGTTGTTATTGCCAACGAATTTTGCCGGATCCTTTTAAAGAAAAAATATACGGAGGTAACGGTGAGTCACCGTGATATCGGTTGGCACCGTTAACATTATGGCCTCTCAACAGGATAAAAGCAAAATGGCGGCTCAAAAAATCGTTCGGAAAACTCTCACGATTAAAAATCGTCTTGGGCTGCACGCGCGTCCGGCAGCATTGCTCGTTCAGCTCACAAACACATTTGCGTCAGAAATCACGGTTGAAAATAACGGCCAAAAAGTCAACGGCAAAAGCATTATGGGCCTCATGATGCTTGCCGCGGCTCACAACACAAAACTTATTTTCGAAGCATGCGGTAAAGATTCCGAAAATGCAATCAAAAAGATCAAAGAGCTCTTTGATCTCAAATTCCACGAAGATTAACAAAAACAAAGGTTAGGGATGTATGAGTCATAAAGGCATAGCCGCATCGCCGGGCATTGTGATCGGAAGGGCACTCCTTCTCGACCGCGATGACTTGACGATCCCGAAACATGAAATCAAGGAAGAGGATCTTCCCAAAGAAATCGCCCGTTTTGAGGACGCCTTGATCAAAACACGAAAAGAAATGATCGAGATGCAAACACGGATCGAGGACAAAATGGGAACCAAACATGCCGAGATTTTTGATGCCCATTTGCTTGTCTTAGAAGATCGTATGCTGATCGAAGAAGTTATACGACGTTTAGAAAAAGAAAAGCGTTGTGTGGAATTTGTTTTTTATGAATCTCTTCAAAAATTCGCTAAGGCCTTTTCATCCATTGAGGATGAGTACTTAAAGGAACGTGCCGCGGATATCCAGGATGTCGGAAGACGCGTGCTCAGGAATCTCCTGGGTAAACACCATGAAACGCTTTCTTCGATTGAAGAAAAGGGCATCGTCATCGCCTACGATCTGGCTCCGTCAGAAACCGTGTTTATTAATAAAAGTTTTGTTCTCGGCTTCGCAACCGACATCGGCTCCCGCACCAGCCATACAGCGATTATCGCCAGATCCCTTGAGATCCCGGCTATCGTCGGTCTTGAAGACATTACCCAACGTGTGGAATACGGGGACACGATCATTCTTGACGGAATTCACGGGATTATCGAGATTAACCCCAATGAAAAACTCATCGCGCACTATCGGGAAGAAATCAAGAAATTCGAAGAAATCACCCGGAACCTGTCGGTCTTTCAAACACTGCCAGCCGTCACCACCGATGACCATAAGCTTAAACTCATGGCCAATATTGAACTTCCAAGCGAATCAGATTCCGCTTTGATCCACGGTGCTGTAGGAATCGGGCTTTATCGGACAGAATTTTTCTATATGAACCGAACCGATCTTCCGACAGAACAAGAGCATTATGAAAACTATAAAATTGTCGCCGACAAGATGTACCCCCACGAAGTTGTGGTTCGAACCATGGATCTCGGCGGAGACAAATTTCTGTCCCATCTGAATGTTCCGAATGAACTTAACCCCTTTATGGGATGGCGGGCTATCCGTTTTTCTCTTGAAAAAAAGGATATCTTTAAAACTCAATTGCGGGCTATATTGCGCGCGAACGAGCACGGCAACCTTAAAATTCTTTATCCTTTGATCACAAACCTTGAGGAACTCATCCAAGCCAATTTGGTTCTGGAAGTTGTCAAAAAAGAACTGATCGCGGACGGGCACACAATCAACACGGACATCGGCGTCGGCGCCATGATCGAAGTTCCTTCTGCGGCACTCATTACTGATCTTTTGGCTCCACATGTGGATTTCTTCAGTATCGGCACAAATGATCTCATTCAATACGCACTCGCGGTAGATCGCGTGAATGAACACATTGCCTATCTTTACGATCCCGCGCATCCGGGTGTTCTAAGGTTTATTGATAAAATTATCCGGGACGCTAAAGATGCTAATATTCGTGTAGCCATGTGCGGTGAAATGGCAAGCGATCCGATTTATATTCCCCTCCTCATCGGGATGGGGCTTGAAGAATTCAGCGTACCATCCGCGTTTATTTCGGAAATCAAAAAAGTTTCCCGCTCCATATCCCGTACGGAATGTCAAAAACTTTGGAGTCAAGTTCAAAAGATATCGACCGGAAAGGAAATTCAGAAAATACTGGTTGAATTTTTACGCTTGAAAGTTCCCGAACTTCTCTTATATAATAGCTTTCATGGGGGCGAATTGGATTCGACCTAGGAAACTTGCTATTTAGCTGCGTGCGGAGGTTTCAGGAGGCCTCCTAAAACACCTGAAACATATAATTGCCAATAATGAAGCGTTGGCTCTAGCTGCATAAATAACATGTAGCTACATCTTAATCAGGTTTCGTCTGTGGGCGGATTAAGATGTCGCAACACAGACTGGCTATAGGCCCTTGCCTGAGGAAATATAGCGAGATCGTTTCAGGCTGGTTTTTTGACAATCCTGTCTATGGGAGTGTCAAAAAACGAGATCCTAATTTATAGACTATGCATGTAGATGCTACTTGGCGGGACCTTTGGGACGCGGGTTCGATACCCGCCGCCTCCAAATTATTTGGACTTCTCCTTCATTTCAATCTTTCTTTCCTTGAGACGTTTATTCACTGAACTAAATTAGCATCGGCCTCTGTGTCGACGCATTTATACTGTCCCCCCTAAAATCATTGCCATAGTTTATATTGTTTCTTCAAGCGCATGAAATACTTTTCGATTGGACCATATCCTTAACGAGTAATAGATCGCCGCGAGAGCAAGCCACGCCAAGGCAAGAACTGGCCGGTTCGTTGCCCAGGCCGCAAGAATCAGCATCACTGGACCTACAATCCATAAAGGAACGAGGTATAGGGGTGTCTTGATACCGATGTAGAGCACCAGCAATGTGCGCCAGGTATTTCTATGAGGGTTTGAATCGGATAAAGTATTTACCAGGGGGGCGGATCGGGTGCCTATCCAGAAATGCGTCCACCCTGCAACTTCGACAAAAAAAAGAATGCCGAAGACGCACCAAGAGATGATCCCGAACGGCTTGAAGGAAGAGGCCATAACATCTGAGGTTCCCTCCCAATATAGCGCAATTGCTAAAAGAGGAAATATCAAACAGAATTTCATTTGGCGGCGATTGTATTGGCGTGCCGACGAGACACGCTTTTCCAAGTCGAGGCCATATTCCTCCTCAAGGAATTGCCTCTGGACCTCGGTAAGATCTTCCACCGGGATCATAACCTGCAACCTCTCTCAGTGCGCACATCGGCGACAGTGAGTTGGAAAATTATCCTCGGCAATATCTGGTTGCCGTAACTGCAATCAAAGAACCGGGGCAAGCTCAATCTTAGCCTATACAAGGTTATAGAAATGCCCTATTTTTTAAGAAATATAACTTCCCGCCCCCTCCGCTAATTTCAAGACCAATATGAGAGCGTTACTAATCTGCCCAGAATGAAGACCTAATCAAATTGGGTAGATAACAGATCTAATTCCCTTTGATTATCCAAATGCAATGGCCTCTTACCCTCACCCACGGCGGGGACCTTTCAATTTAATCCTAATAGCACGAAGCATTCCTCGGTAAATAAGGATTTTAACGATATTATTGGCCCTTAAAAACACCAATGCCCCATCCCACTGCATACCCCACTTTTCCAGCAATAGAGTTGGGGAGGCCCCCAAATGTCCACTTAGATGCGTCATCGGCTCCTTGGGTGGCTCCGGCAGTAAAATCCGCATAATCGGCATAGTGTTGTTCCTTTGCTTTTTTTGCAGCAGCTTTTGTGACTCCAGCGTCAGCTGCCATTCCATCGATTATATCTGATTTGTTCATAATTTGTGTTTAAAAATTAAAAATGTTGGTTAAACTTCATTTTATTAGTCTACAAATTTAACAGGAATATCGGTTCACGCAAGTAATAGCACGCTAAATCACGTTTATTGTTGATAACTTGTGGCGTTTGTTAATAAACATACTCTTTTTTTTACCTTTTTTATGAAATCAGTGATAGTAAGGCTTTACAACATTTTTGCATCTTTACTAAAAGAATACCCATTTAATAATGATTTTACTTCCATTTTTTGTTTTCCAGGAAGTTGCATTACCTTAATATATATATAACCATTTGTCGCAGCTATTTTTAATTCCTTTTTAGTGGTAAATATTGTTCCAGATCGATGAGGATGCTTATTTATTTCAATAGTACAATCATATATTTTTACTTTAATTTTATCTTTATTATTATAAAGTATGCTCCATGCCGTTGGATATGGATTAAGTCCTCTGATAAAATTATAAATGATCTGAACAGATTGATTCCAAATAATTTTTGTGTTTTCTGAATTGAGTTTGGGCGCTTCTTTTAAATCAACAACTTGGGGTTGTTTAAATGTGATTACCTTATTCTGTTCTATAAGTAATATCGTTTCTAATACTAACTCCCTGCCTAATAACACCAAAGTGTCATGAAGACTCCCTGCGGTATCATTAGTCGCTATATCAACTTTCTTTTTAAGGATCGTTTCTCCGGTATCTATTTTTTCATCGATAAAAAATGTAGTAACTCCAGTTATTGATTCTCCATTTATGAGTACCCAATTAATAGGTGCTGCACCCCTGTAATCAGGTAAAAGTGAATCATTCATATTAATAGTTCCTTTAGAAGGCATTCCCCAGACGGATTCAGGCAGCATGCGAAACGCAACCACTACCTGTAGGTCAGCATTTAATGCGGCAAGGTTTTGTATAAAATCAGGATCCTTTAGGTTTGGAGGTTGAAGAATGTTTAATCCTTTAGATTCAGCAAACTTTTTAACCTCCGACGTATGCATTTGCTGACCCCGGCCAGCTATTTTGTCAGGGGCGGTAATTACTCCAACAACATCGTAACCTTTTGCTAATATTGCAGCAAGGGATGCCACCGCGAATTCTGGGGTTCCCATAAAAATAATACGCATAGCCGAACCAATTGAGATGAAGAATAGGTC
>JADFSZ010000218.1 GCA_022560555.1 PVC group bacterium | reverse complement strand
CTCAACACGCGCGCCAATTAAAAGCTCATCGAGATTTCGCTTGGATAATTTGCCGTAGGCATGAAATGTTTTTACGGAAAAATATACGTCACCGTCAACATCATAAGCCATCTCCTTCCGAATGAGATCCCCTATCATCGCCTGCATGTGTTGAATATGCTCCGTAGCTTTTGGATAATGATCCGCCCGGGCAACACCTAAAGCATCCATTTGGGAAAAATAAAGATTTGTATATTTTTCAGTGATCGCTTTTGTGTGCTCAATGAGGGACATTTTTTTATTTTTTTCACGCTCTGTAACAGCCTTTTTAATAATTTTGTCATCGATATCCGTAAAATTCTGGACATAAGTCACCTTGTAGCCAAGATGCCTTAAGTATCGACGTATCATATCAAAGATCACATAAACTCTACCGTGACCTAAATGACACTCATCATAAACAGTAACACCACACACATACATCCGCACGTGATCAGATTCTATTGGCTCGAAAATCTCTTTTTTACGCGCCAACGTATTATAAACGTAGAGACTCATGTGAAAAATGATTGAGGGTTAGTGTAAAGGATTTTTAAGATATGAGAACCAATGGGTCTATTCATAACCTTTGATACTATTTTTCTTCAAACGAACCAATTCGCCGTATTTTTTCATACCGAATCCGAACCCGTTCATCCGGAGAGACAAGTAACAATTTCTTCAAGTTGGTTAATATTGAGCTTTTTAAAAAGACAGCCGCTTTTTCATGATCACGATGCGCTCCTCCAAGGGGTTCATCCAAAATTTCATCAATCAGGTCCAGCTCTTTAAGTTCCTTCGCCGTTAGTTTTAAAACTTGCGCGGCATCGGCTGCTTTTGCGCGGTCCTTCCACAAAATCGCCGCGCATCCTTCCGGAGATATCACAGAATAATACGCGTTTTCCATCACGATAACCACATCTCCGACACCGATTCCAAGGGCCCCTCCGCTCCCGCCCTCGCCAATGACATATACCAGTATGGGGACCTTAATCGAGGACATTTCAAGTAAATTACGCGCGATGGACTCAGCTTGGCCGCGTTCCTCGGCACCGATGCCCGGATAAGCTCCCGGGGTATCAATCAAGGAAATAATAGGGAGATTGTGTTTCTCGGCTAACTTCATGAGACGAAGCGCTTTCCTGTACCCTTCGGGGTGAGCGCACCCGAAATTGCGCAGAACGTTTTCTTTAATGTCCCGCCCTTTCTGATGCCCCAAAATCAACACTTTATGGCCGTCAATCTTTGCTAAACCGCCTAATAAAGCCTTGTCGTCCCCAAAACATCTATCGCCATGCAACTCAATAAAATCCGACGTTATCAAACGGACATAATCAAGGAAGTAAGGGCGTGTAGGATGACGGGATACCTGAACACGCTGCCATGAGGTAAGGTTGGCATATGTATCGCTTTTTAGCTTATCAAGTTTGTCCTGCATAATGGCAATTTCTCGATCGAGATCAATGCGCTCATCAACAGTAAAGTTTTTTAATTCGTGTATTTTCTTCTCTAATTCAATTATCGGACGCTCAAAATCTATAACGCCTGCTTTGACATCATCATTCATAAAAGACCTCACATGGATTTTCAATCGATAATCTTGACCGGAACGCCGACAGTTAGAAGATCATATAGCTCTACGACGTCTGTGTTCGTCATCCGCACACATCCGCTTGTCGCCTGAAGAGAAATCTCAATCTTTTCTGTTGTCCCATGAATCCCGTATCCGGGGCTATCAATACCAATCCAGCGGACGCCGAGTAAATTCTCAGGATCCCCGGGCTGAATGGCCCTGCCGTTGGAATACCAAACAGGATTTTCGAGTTTATTGATAATCTTGAATTTTCCGATGGGCGTAATCCCGTCTCTCCCTACAGCAATAGAATAGGTTTTAAGAATTTCATCATTCAATTTCAAATATAAAGTCTTTTGGCTTTTATCAATCAGAACACTAAAATCACCTTTTACGATTTTGAGCTTCTGGCCCGGAAAAATTCTGTCGTCAGTTATCTCGTTTTTTTTTCTTAGCAATTCGACCGTCGTATTGAATTTCTTCGCAATTTTATAAAGAGAATCTCCCGGATTCACAGTATATTCAAAGCTAAAGGGGGCCGGATATTTCGAAAATAACAAAATTATGTTCACCTCATTTCTTTTGTGAATGGCCACGGTAATATCTTCCGAATTCGGATGATCTTC
>JADFSZ010000217.1 GCA_022560555.1 PVC group bacterium | reverse complement strand
GCGCCTGAAACAGGGCTGCCTCTCTGGATAAACCCGCGTAAACAAGAATGATCGACAAGACACGCGTAATCAGAACTGACAAGCACATAATAACAAAGAGGGAAATAATCGGGATCATGAATTTATCCCGTTATTTAAGTAAGTTATTATATATTAAACTTTAGCCAATTCATAGCGATACACATTCGTCCCTCTTTTGACAAAACCTAGATTTTGATAAAGCTTATTTGCTTCACGCCGGTACGGACTCGATGTCAAATCAAGAGATACGGCACCTTTTCTGCCTGACTCATGGATCGCCATACGAATAAGTTTTTCTCCGATACCTTTTCTTCGATGCGATGGTTGAACGACAATGTCTTCGATACGGGCCTTGAGCCCGGTCGGGGCTCGAAAAAAAACAAGCGTCATCATGGCGACAACTTTACGGGATGAGGTGTCTGTCACTGTATAGTATTTTGTACTGTTTGAACTTAAGATTTTTAAAAAATCATTTTTCTTTAATAACGGTGCTTTTGGATCCAAAAGCCGCAAGAGCTCCCGGATATCTTTTAAGACAGATTTTCTGATAAAGCTTCCTTTACCTTTAGAATATTTATAACCCATAGTCATGGTTCTCTTTTGATGACTGGGACCGAAATAAATTCCATCATATTTTTTTCGAATTTAAAGTCCGGGTTTTTAGTTTTTTTCCTGCGATTCCAGGTCCAGGCGCCCCATCCAAACCAGCGAACGACCCAATACAAAATGTTTTTTTGTATAGCAGGCACCCCTAAAACACCCATAGCTTCTCTGAATATTTGGTCCGAAGTCTTTCGGCTATACGTTTGATCCCAATAACAATAGTCGTGAATAACAGCCGCATTGCCGTAACGGCCCCATCTTGGTAATATCGCCCAAAATATTCTGGGAACACTTGCAAAATCCGTTTTAAATCCAACTGGAACATCAATGACTTCTCCGCTCCCCTCCTCTTTAACATCATAGCCAAAATCCTTCAGAAGAACCCATGTTCGTCCGTCGGACAAGGGAGAGACAATAAGACTTTGCGTAAAACGGCTCATGAATTTTTTAGATGCTTCTCAATAAAAATTTGAAGATCCTTGATTTCACCCGTATCCAGCCAAATGCCGTGCTCGGAACATTCATCGATCCGGACCGGACAATGCGTATGGAATTTCTTTCTTTCCAGGACACCTTGACATACGGGGCATGTAATCGCTCGGGCCTCTTGCCCCTGGCGGTCAACATCCCCATCCATAAAAAATCCCTTTTCGACGGCCTTTTGTTCGCTTTTATTGAATTGATATATCGCGTCGTTCACAATGCTTTCAAGCTGGGATCGCTTCAGCCAATACCCCCAGCAATTCCCGCACATATCAACATCCTGATTTTCATATTGTGTAGACTGAAGAGTTAATAGACACCGCGGACATTCCATATTTACCTCCTGCGTTATTAAATTATTCCCATCATTTTCTTTTGCCTGTTCTTTATTTCCTTGTATCGGTAACAATCCACAGTGTGATCGTTGACCATCCCGACTGCTTGCATAAAAGCGTAGCATATGGTGGGCCCGACAAACCGGAATCCTCGTTTTTTTAAATCATCGCTGATTTCATCCGAAAGCGGTGTTTTCGCCGGAATCTGAGAAAGTGTCTTAAATCTATTCTGAATGGGCGTCCCTTTAACAAATTTCCAGATATAGTCACGGAAACTGCCGCATTCTTGCTGAATAGTTAAAACCGCTTTAGCGTTAGATATAGACGCTTCGATTTTGAGACGATTTCTAACAATCCCCGGGTTTTTGAGATGTTTTTCGACGTCTTTTTTTGTAAAAAGTCCCACTTTCGCAGGATCAAAGTTTTTGAAAACTTTCCTGTATTCATCTCTTTTTTTTAATATTGTCAGCCAACTAAGTCCGGCTTGAGCGCCTTCAAGAATCAAGAATTCGAATAACAGCTTTTCACTTTTAACCGGACACCCCCATTCGGCATCATGATACTTGATAAGAAAAGGATTCCGGCCCGTCCATGCGCATCGTTTTTTCACGATTTTTTTTAGCATACAAACCTATTCACTGGTGTTACAAATCCGGAAACTTCCATTCCTTAAAAAATCTGTCTCCCCATACCTGGAACCCAAAATATCTCGTGTCAGGATTTCGTAGATCGAAGAACTACGGAATTCCTGACCTCCCCATACCTGGAACCCAAAATAGGCCTGAGTTTCCG
>JADFSZ010000216.1 GCA_022560555.1 PVC group bacterium | reverse complement strand
GATTTAGATAAAATTCACGGTCGTAATTATCCGTCCCGACGTCCGCCATATGTTTCGGAGCCGCGGACAGATCCCCGGATTGATTTTTACCGAGGTTCATGGACTGAAGAGATTGGATTCCAGAGAATATTTCGCTTTTTAATTCCAATAGTTTCTTTTTGAATTTCTCGATCTCGCTTTTACGCATGGCGTTTATTCTCCTTCGGCTATCGCAGCTATACATCGGCCGCATAATGTTGTGTGTTCTTGATGATTTCCTACACTCTCGGAGTACGTCCAACACCGCTGACACTTATCTCCTTTGGCACGCTTGACAACAATACTTTCTTTAAAATTATCTTTTTCTCCTTTCGTTAGTTCAACCTCAGACACAATAAAAATCGTAAACAGATCGTCGCGGATGGCATCCAGCACTTTATACATATCCGGGTCTGTTTGAATAAGCACGCGGGCTTCTAAAGATGTTCCGAGAATTTTTTGCGATCTGGCTTCTTCGATTTTTTTCAATACTTTGTCCCGGAACATGAGTATCCGGTCCCAACGGCTCATAAATTCCAAATCTATCTTCACGTCCGTCATTTCAGGCCAGCGCTCCCAATGAATGCTCTTTTCGTGCTCTTTTGTTTTGTTCAGGAACCCCCAAAACTCTTCCGTCGTAAACGAAAGAATCGGGGACAGGATCTTCGCCAGAACTTCAGCCATCCGGTAAAGCACAGTCTGGCCGGATCTCCGGGCCTGAGATTTTTTAGCGGCTGTATATAAACGATCTTTGAGAACATCCAAATAAAAAGCGCTCATCTGAACCACACAAAAATTATGAACTTCCTGATACACTTTATAAAACTGATGCTCTTTGTAAAACCCATGCACTTTTTGAGATAAAATTTTCAGGCGCATCATGGCCCATTTGTCGATTTCGAGCAGTTCCTCCAGTTTTACATTGTTTTGAACAGGATTAAAATCATACAAATTTCCTAAAATGTACCTTAAGGTGTTGCGGAACTTACGATACGCATCCACAATTTGAGTCACAATCGTCTCGGACATCCGGATGTCATCCGTATAATCCGAAGAGGCGACCCACAGCCTCAGAATGTCCGCGCCGTATTTCTTCATAATTTCTTCCGGCTTGATCACGTTGCCCACGGATTTGGACATTTTGTTCCCTTCCGCGTCCACAACAAACCCATGTGTCAACACACTTTTGAAGGGGGCTTCCTCGTTCATGCCGATCGCGGTTAAAAGCGCGCTTTGAAACCATCCGCGATGCTGGTCGCTTCCCTCTAAATAAAGATCTGCCGGATATGTTAAATCTTCATGGCTTTTCAAAACGGCCTCATGGCTCACACCGGAATCAAACCAAACATCTAAAATATCCGTTTCTTTCCGAAACTTTGTCTTTTGGCATGAGCTGCAACAAAATCCATCCGGCAGGAAATCTTCCGCATCTTTTTCAAACCAAACATCGGCTCCTTTATCCAACACAAGCTCTTCCACTTTTTTAATAACACGGACATCCAAAACAACATGTCCGCACTCTTCACAATACAGAGCCGGAATCGCAACACCCCATTTTCTCTGACGCGACACACACCAATCCGGACGGCTGCTTACCATATCCCGGATACGGGTTTCTCCCCAGTCCGGAACCCATCTCACGTCCTTTTTAATCACATCCAGCGCTTTTCGGCGTAAATACTCATGTTCGAGATTGATAAACCATTGCTCGGTAGCACGAAAAATCACGGGCTTTTTACATCGCCAGCAATGGGGATAGGTGTGAGTAAGAGAGCTCTCATCAACCAGCAAACCCTCTCTTTTAAGCCGCTCTATAATGATCTTATCAGCGTCCATAACACGCTGCCCCACAAGGGCCCCATCTTTGATGTCCTCAGTAAACACCCCTCTCTCATTTACGGGACAAAACACTTCAAGATTATGTTTGAGGCCAATAAGATAATCTTCGTAACCATGTCCCGGGGCTATATGCACAAGGCCCGTCCCCTGTTCCATCGTGACATGTTTGCCTGTGACCACAGGAAGACTTTCATCTGAATACAATTGGCGATAGGTCTGTCCTATAAGTTCACGGCCCTTCACTTTTTTTATAATATTTTTGGACCACTCGGCAAATGCATTTTCTCCCTGACTTGCGGCTACTTGAGAAACCAACGTTTCCGCCATAATCCAGATTTCACCCCCAACTTCCACAAAAACGTACGTTTGCTCATCATGAACTG
>JADFSZ010000047.1 GCA_022560555.1 PVC group bacterium | reverse complement strand
CCTTTAAGGCTTACGAGAAGTTTCTGGTTGTTCAAAGCATCATCTTTCTGAGGACCCGCGAATAGAGCCGAGTGAACACCAGGGGCTCCGTTTAAGGCAAAAACCATGAGCCCGGAGTCATCCGCGAGTGTTAATTTTTGAGTGTGAAGCGCGACGCTTAAAGCTTTTTTGGCCGCATTCTCTTCAAAGGTACATCCGTCTTCTTCAACTTCGGGACAATCAGGAAAATCATCAAGTGTAAATATCTTTACAAATAATCCCAATTTTTTAACTATAGATAAAATTTCCTTTTTTTTATTTGGATTTCTTGTCGCGAGAACAATTTCCACAAGACCCTCAATTTTAACGTTTTGATTTCTTCGACTTACCGCGCAACACTTTTCTTTGAATTTTCAAAAGTTCACGAATCCCCTTTTTGGCTGTCCTAAGCATTTTTTTGTATTCACTTTCAGCAAACGGCGCTTCTTCACCCGTGGCTTGCAGTTCTACAAATCGCCCGTCTTCAGCCATCACAACATTCATATCGACGCTCGCTCGACAGTCTTCTTCATAACAAAGATCCAAAAGAACTTCCCCTTCAACAAGACCAACGCTAATGGCTCCCATCAAGGAAGAAATGGGATTTTTTTTAATCATTTTCTGATCTAAAAGTCTTTGAATCGCGTCACACAATGACACCATCGCTCCCGTAATCGAGGCGCATCGGGTTCCGCCATCCGCTTGGATAACATCACAATCGATCCATATCGTTCTGGGGCCGAGACATTCAAGATCAACAACACTCCTTAGAGACCGGCCAATCAAACGTTGGATCTCCATGGTTCTGCCCCCTTGTCTTCCCTTTGATGCTTCACGGCTTGATCGCGGCTTGGTGGCTCCGGGAAGCATACTATACTCCGCGGTAATCCATCCTTGATTTTTATCTTTAAGAAAATTCGGGGTTTTCTCTTCTACCATGGCGGTACAAATTACCTTAGTATTCCCACAAGATATTAAAACAGATCCGTCGGCATTTTCTGTAAAATCTCTTTGGATGATCACAGGACGAATTTGATGAACCTTGCGTTTATCAACTCGCATTTTGAAGCCTTTCCTTTTGCCCCATATACGGACGTAAAACTTCCGGAATTATGACAGAACCGTCTTTTTGCTGATACTGCTCAAGAATCGCGATTATCGTCCGGGGCAAGGCAATTCCTGACGCATTCAATGTGTGTACAAACCGGTTTTTTTTCAACCTCTTATCCTTAAAGCGTATTTGTGAACGCCTCGCTTGAAAATCTTCAAAATTACTGCAAGATGAGACTTCAAGATATTTTTCCTGAGCCGAAGCCCAGACTTCTATATCATAACATTTGGACGCGGCAAAACTTAAATCTCCCGCGCTCAAAAGCATCACACGATAATGAAGTCCGAGTTTCTGTAAAATACGTTCCGCGTACTCCAAAAGAATCTCGTGTTCGTCATACGAAGTTTCCGGTTTGACAAACTTCACTACTTCCACCTTGTCAAATTGGTGCAGGCGATGCAAGCCCCTCGTCTCTTTGCCCCAGGACCCCGCCTCACGGCGAAAGCACGGCGTATAAGAACATAAATTGATCGGAAGCGCATCTTCATCCATGATTTCATTTTGAAACATATTCGTGACGGGAACTTCGGCTGTGGGAATCAAATAGAGATCGTCCGTCCGGAGCCGATACATATCCTCTTTAAGCTTCGGAAGTTGACCGGTCCCCGTCATGGTTTTTGTGTCCACAAGAAACGGCACAGAGACTTCAGAACAACCATGCTCTTCACGATGAACATCCAGCATAAACTGAATCAGCGCTCTTTGAAGACGAACCCCATCATTTTTAAAAATCACGAATCCGCTTCCCGACATTTTACTCGCGCGTTCAAAATCTAAAATATTGAGACTTACGCCCAACTCCCAATGCAAAACAGGCCGGAAAGAAAACTCTGGTTTTTTTCCCCACGATTTAATGAGTTCATTTTCTTTGGACGAGGCCCCCCGCGGCGTGGACACATGAATTATATTAGGAACCCACAAAAGAAGTTCATGGATCTCGGATAAGAGGTTTGCTAATTTCTCGTCATAGTCTTTAATTTTTTCTCCGACGCGCTTCATCTCTGATTTAAGTTGTGACACATCTTGTTTTTCGTTGATCATTTTACCAATCTTAGCGGATGTAAGATTTCGCTCCTCCTTGAGAGTATCCGCCTCATGAATAATCAAACACCGTTCATCATCCAATTGAAGAATCCTATCAAGATCGACATCGCATTTTTTCCATTTGGATGATTCTTGAACCTGATCCATATGATCCCGAATAAATCTAATATCCAGCATAATAAAAAAACCTTCTACCCTTTCTTCGCGTCTCTGATGGACTTATTTTATCACAAAACCATTTTTAATGATCCCTCGAAGTCCTTCGGTAATTTTGAGCTAATCAGGATCGCTTTACCATTGAACGGTGAACGAAAACTGACTTGGCTTGCGTGAATCATTTGGCGGGGAATCCGTCGAAAAGTTTTCATTCGAATAGGGCCCACATCATAGACTTGATCCCCTAAAACGGCATGACCGATGGCTGCTAAATGACGTCTGATTTGATGCTTTCGTCCTGTCACAATATCACATTCAACAGAGGTCGCGTGTTGAGATGTTTTTAGACGCTTCACTTTCGTCAGAGCCTGTTTTCCGTCTAGAGCTTTTTTTATTGTTATGTTCTGCTGAAGCAATTTCCCGCGAACAATCACACGATATATTTTTCGGACTTTATGCGATCGAAATAGTTTTTTCATTCCTTCAAAAACCTCTTGATTTTTCGCGAACAAAACGACTCCGGATGTATCCCGATCAAGTCGATGGATGGCCGAGAGGCACTTGTCGCGTCTTTTAAGCAGGTATTCCATACTTGATTTCCCCGTCGTCGTAATGAAAGGGGGTTTGTCAACGGCCATCAGCCACGTGTCTTCGAAAAGAACCCTAAAATCCTGTGTTTTAGTATCCGGCTTTTCCACCCGGATCCACTCAACAACATCTCCTTTTTCCAAGAGGTGAGACGCCATCCATGTGCGTTTGTTGTTAACGAAAACCTGCCGGGCATCAATAAGGGATTTCGCACGTCTTCGTGTGATCTTAAGTGCGCGGGAAAGAAAATGAACCAATTTGCATTCCTCGGTATCACGAACAATAATTTCATTTTTATTTTGTGGTTTTTTCATCACTTCCTTCCCAAGGCCTCCAAAAACCTTTCCAGGATCTTTCGGCAAGAGTTATATCTTCTCCCTTTGCAAACGCCCGTGAAAGGGTATACGTATTTGTCAGCAATACCCCCAATACACTTGCGACAAGAATCATCAGAATTTTTGTCCAAACACATAGCAACACCCAAACCAAAATACCTCCCCACAAACAAAAACTCAACCACGGAAAAGCTAAAAACTGCATGAAACAATTCGTCCATATTTGAGAAATCGAGACCTTCCCCTTTGCTTGAACAATCACAGACGGCGCATACACACTCACAAGCCCGAACAAAATTAACAACCATCCGGCAATCGTCTCTAAAAATATTCCGATGTACCGCATCCAACCTTCTATCTGCATAAAAAATCCCCAGCCCCAGAATACCATCGCGACAAATAGCGCGTATCCGGCAAAATATTTACTACTCACCCAGAAATACTTTTGGTAGGACTTCCAAAAGCTTGTGCCCTCCGAGTCCGGAGATTTATAATGAGCATCGATAACCCCAACCAAAGAAACAAAAGAAACGGGAATGGTTACAATGAACAAACTGCCTAAAAAGAAATAAAAATTACTCCGAATGAGAAATCCGAGCGCGTCGTACACATTCCATAGTGTCTTTTTTATGGTTTTAGAAAATATGGCAGGAGAGCGAGGCAAAACCCATTACCCTTTAACCGCGCCGAGCTGAATACCTTCAACAAAAAATCTTTGAGCAAAAAGAAACATAATCAATGCCGGTATAACCATAATCACGGACCCCGCCATCAGAAGATTCCACTCCGTAAAATACAATCCCTGGAAATACTGCAAAAGGATGGGCAAAGTTTTCATATCAAGACTACTTGTGATGACCAGCGGCCACATAAACTCTTTCCAGCTTCCCATAAACGTGAAAGTCGTTAACGTCGCTAAAGCCGGCTTAGAAAGAGGCAAGATCACGCGCCAATAAATCCCAAAATAGCTGCACCCATCAATTTTGGCAGCGTCCTCAAGATCTGTCGGTATCGTCATGAAAAACTGTCTGAGCATAAATGTTCCATAGGCGCTGAAAAGACCCGGCATAATCAACGCAAAATAGGAATCATATCCAATCGGTTTACCCATATAGTATTTTCCGAACAGGAACAGATCCTGTGTCCAAAATAGATTTTCCGGACTAAAAAGGATGTTCAGGCCTTCCGGAATATATTTCAGTAGAATAAAATTGGGAATCATCGTTACGTCTTTCGGGATCATCATTGTTGCCAAATACGCGAGAAACACTTTGTCACGTCCCGGAAAATCCAAACGGGCAAACGCGTAAGCAGCCATGGAACTGGTAAAAACTTGTCCAAAGGTAACACACATCGTAACCAGCATGGAGTTAATATAACCCCGACCGAAATTCACGGCCATCCAGGCCTTCGGATAATTTTCCCACATAACGGGATCCGGTATCAATTGCAGATCCAAACTGCCGGGAGCACTTAATGACGTGACAATCATCCAGTAAAACGGAATGAGCATCGTGATACCCAAAATAAATATCACCGAAACCTGAATAAAGTTTTTCAGATAGGTATTTATTTTGGAGTTCCTCTCAAACTCGTCATCCAAAAGAAGGAGATTTCTTCTATTGATAGTGGACAACTTTGCCTCCGTATTTCCAATTCATTAAGGTCACGATAAAAACTGATAAAAACAACACCCAGGCAATGGATGCCGCGTACCCCATATGAAACCATTCGTACGCGTTTTGATAAATATAATAGCTCACCGTTGTTGTGGCTCCGGCCGGGCCGCCGCCCGTCATCACAAAGGCCGCGTCAAATCCGCCTTGAAACCCGGCAATCACGCTCATAATAAAAATAAAAAAGGTTGTCGGGCCAAGCATCGGCCACGTGATATGCTGAAATTTCTGCCATGAGCTAGCTCCGTCAATGGCAGAGGCTTCGTACAATTCCTGCGGAATCCCTTGTATCCCGGCAAGATAAAGAATCATGTTGTAACCGCCCATGTTCATCCAAATTCCCATAAAAATGAGCGAGGGCTTTGCCAAGGCGCGATTTGTAAGCCATCCGGGGCCATCTATTCCAAAATGGCCCAATAAAATGTTTAACAACCCGAACTCCTCATTAAATATCCAGCGCCATAACACATAGATGGCTATCCCGCTTGCAAGCGTCGGCATAAAATAAACCGTACGAACAACAGAAATTCCTTTCATTTTATTGTTGAGGACAACAGCTAAAAAAAGTGAGGCCGCCATAGAAATAGGAATACCCAGCATGAAGAACATCGTATTGTAGACATAGTACCAAAACCGCCCGTCATTCGGAATCCAATGCCCGTTCTCTTTCGTAAATCCAAGAAGGTTGACAAAATTCTCTAAGCCTATGTAAACTGGAGGACTTGTGAGATCCCATCGCATAAAACCCAGCACAAGAGACGCAAGAACGGGAATGGACGTAAAGGCCAAAAAACCGATGAGATTGGGAAGAAGAAAACCGTATCCGGCAATGGTTTCTTTTGTACGTATGGTTTGCGCCATCTTTTTAATCCCTTGAATACTCTTGCTTTATAAATTTAAAAATTTCCCGGGAGGGATTCTGGTCCGAACAAAACCAATGGATGCTATCATTATTACCAAACCATGTCAATTGCTTTTTGACCAGAAGACGGGTGGCTTTTTTAATGGCATCCTTTGTATACTCAAGGTCTTGCAACTTTTCTATATATCGCAAAACGTCACGGTAACCGATAGACTTCCGTATCGTATCTGTGAGGCAGAAACGGTCTTGGACCCATCGTACTTCTTCGATAAAACCCCGCTCAAACATGTCATCCGTCCTTTGGGCAATCCGTTCGTACAACTTCGTCTTTGAAAGTTGAAGGCCGATTTTGACAAACCGGAAGTCTTCCGGTTCCGGCTGACTTTCTTGAAGCTCCGAAAGCGCTTGCCCTGTTAATTCGTACACTTCGAGCGCTCGGATCACACGGCGGATATTATTGGGATGTATTCGCCCGGCAGCCTTTGAATCGACTTGTTTAAGCTTGTCATGCATCGCTGCATTCCCTATATCCCTTGCTTCCTTTTGCAAATGACGGCGCACCCCCAAATCACTTCCGGGCCCGCGAAAAACACCTTCCAAAAGACGCTTCAGATACATGCCCGCCCCCCCGACAACAAGGATCATTTGTCCTTCAGCTGAGAGCCGCTGCAATATCCCTGTGGCTTCATGATAGTAATCGGCCACATTATACTCTTCGTCCGGATCCACAATATCAATCATGTGATGCTTAATCTTCAGGATATCCTTTTGAGTGGGTTTGGCCGTGCCAATATCCAAATGCCGGTAGACCTGCATCGAATCAGCCGAAATAATTTGAAAATTGCATTCTTCGGCTAACTTCAGAGAAACGTCTGTCTTACCGACAGCTGTCGCCCCAAGTAAAATGAAGACAAGTTGTTTTTTTGATTGAACCATTTTATTGTGAAATGAGTTTCGCGATTAAAGAATAACTAATGAGATGGGAAGTGTTCATGAGTCATTAAGACTTAAGGGACAACAACCGCCGGGAATCCTTCTCGTTTTTTGATTTCAAGCGCGACTTTTGACGCGTCAGCCCGTCTCGAATATTCGCCCACTCTCACGCGCCAAAATACTTTTTGGCCCTTAAAAATCTTTGACATACTGACCGTGTACCGGCTTTTTAATTGATTCACAACACGCTCGGCATTATCTTTTTTTGTATATGAGCCGACTTGAACACTATAGTACCCTTGAGTTTTGATATAGGGCATGACAGAAGATGTTTCTCCTTCTTGACGATAAATGGATTTCAGTTTATCCAATCCCATATCATAGTAAGCGTTTCCCGGGAGTTCCTGAATCAGTTTTTCAAGCGTTTTGCGAGCTTCGTCCCTCTGCCCCCTCTTCATGTAAATCCCGGACAGATAGTAATAACTCGTTGCCCTTTTTCCTCTGGCCAGATTTGAGCCTCCCACAGCGTTGTTTAGGTGTCCAAGCGCTTGATCATAATCTTCCGTCAGCATATACAGCATTCCTAATTCATAATGAGCGTCCCCCGCAATGGATTCGCCATTATTTTTATTTAATAGATTTTTGAGATTTTGTTTTTTCTGGTACACACTGTTTTCGGAGGAGGTTCTTTTCCTTGTACGCGAACTGCGTCTTTTAATACCGGCCTCAGCATCTAATGGGCACCATAAAAGAAAAAATACAGTTAAATGGAAAAATATAGTTAAAAGAGAAAATATCGCCGGGATGACAATGGTTTTAAGTGAGGCTGCTCTTAATTGAAGATTTCGTGTCATGTCTGACAATAAAACTCCTCTAGTTTTTTCGAATCAACCCCTAAGAAGGCCATCAGTAAAATTCCAATGTTCTCGATCTGCTGACTTAAAACGCCCCGCTTTTGAAATCGACGGGCCGATGTTGTCACACTTTTCGGAAGTACAACTGTTTTTCCCAAGCGTTTCATGGATTGATAAAAAAAGATGTCTTCCGGGAATCGGTGCTCCGGAAATTTTCCGCCTTTTAAAAAACAAGATTTTGTTACAAATATTCCCTGATCTCCGAATGAAAGCCCGCCAAAGTCATAACAGGATAAAAAGGCGTATAGATTTAGTACGGGGCTCTTGATGTCAAACTTCAGACGAAACCTACCCCCAACATATCCGCTTGCAATCGCACTTTCAATATCCGCGCGTGCTCCCGCCGGAAGGCGTGTGTCCGCGTGAACAAAAACAAGAATATCGTGGGCCGCTTTTTCGGCACCGAGATTCATTTGACAGGCACGGCCTTTCGAAGATTGAAAAACGCGCACCGGGTATTCATGAGCTAACGCGACCGTCCGGTCCGGACTTCCTGCATCAACAACAATGACGTCCTCGGTTTCCTGAAGACAGTTTTTGATTGTTGAAGAGATAAACATCTCTTCATTCCATGTCGGAATGATTACGGATAATTTCACGGCCAGCCACTCATTACGCAAACACAATCGTTTTGTTTTTATACCGAATCACACGATGCTCGACATGGGCCTGAATCGCGTTCGCCAAAGCCACTTTTTCTAAATGGCGGCTTTTGCGGCGAAGATCATCCAGATCATCACGATGGGTCATACGCTCAACCACCTGTTCGATGATCGGCCCCTCATCAAGATTCTCCGTCACGTAGTGAGCCGTAGCTCCTATAACTTTGACACCCCGCTCATGGGCTTGCTTGTAAGGGTTAGCCCCCTTAAAAGAAGGCAAAAAACTGTGGTGAATGTTGATAATGTCATGTTTATACGCTTTTAAAAATTTTGGAGAAAGTATTTGCATATAACGCGCGAGCACCAAAACATCCGTATTTTTTTGAACAAGAGCCAGGATGTCTTTTTCGCTCTTGGATTTCGTCTTTGCGGAAACCGGGATATAATGATACGGGACTCCGGCTTGTTCCACCACTATGCGATGATCCGGATGATTGCTGATAACGCATGTTATGTCCGCGTGAAACTCCCCGGATGCTTGCCGATAGAGGATATCCACCAAACAGTGTGCTTCCTTGGAAAGCAAAATTCCTATCCGCAACCGTGTGCTGTGGTAATGCAGATTCCAATGCGCCCTCAGCTTTTTTGCCAAGGAAGCGAATTCTTTTTCTAATATATTTCGTGAAAGGCGCTTGGGATCAAAACAAAATTCCAAGCGCATAAAAAAGACCCCGTTTTCGGGATCCGTCGAATATTGATCCGATTGAATAATATTGGCGTCTAAACGAAAAATAAAATCTGAAACACGGGCAACAATACCCTTTTGATCCGGACATTCTATGAGAATAACAGCTCGTTCCATCAAAAAGGCAACCTTTCAAAATCTATGGATGACAACTTGCCATAAGCTTAACATAGAATTATAATGATGAAAAGTCATAAATCACTCATAGCACAATTGTTGAAACTCATGAACCCCATCGCGCTCATAACAGATTTCGGTCATACAGAGGCTTATGCCGGTATCTTGAAAGGTGTCATCTTGTCCATCGCGCCGGAATGTCCTGTCATCGACATTACCCACGACATTCCCGCCCAAGATATTTTTCAGGCGGCGATTATCCTGAAAAAGTCCTATCGATATTTTCCCCGCGGAACAATTTTTATGTGCGTTGTGGATCCCGGTGTGGGGGGGCATCGCAAAGCGATTTGCCTTGTCACACCCCAAGCGTATTTTGTCGGACCGGATAACGGCATTTTTACGTTTATTACCGAAGAAGAAAAAATACGAGCTATTTACAGTTGGATTATTAAAAACATTGCTTACGATCCGGAAGAATATAAAAAATTTGATTACAATTTCAAGAATTATAGAGAACGCAATCAAAAAGAAGAAATAACTAGAGAAAAAATAATAAAACGTACTCTACAAAAAGGAATTGCTGTTTGTGAAGGCTATGCCATGTTATTCGAAAGGCTTTGCGAGTTGCAGGGGATAAGTAATTATTTGGTTAGAGGCGATACAAAAACAAACTTCAGTGATATTGGAAGACCCTTTAATACGATTCATATGTGGAATGTGGCATTGATAGATGGGAAACCCTTTCTCTTTGATACTACCTGGGGAGCCGGGAAGTACCATCAAAAATTTATAAAGGAACCTAGCTATTTTTACTATAAAACACCTCCTGATTTATTTTTCAATACTCATTATCCAGATATTTATGAAGATGCTTTTATTTCAGAAGAAGTAAGTAGCCAGGAGTTTTCTTATAGACCACTTATTATTGAAAAACAATTACTTCTTTCAGATATAGAAACTCCAAACAAGGGAATTATCTATACGGAAATGTATTTTGATGAAATTCAATTCGCAATAACAAATATTCGAACCGATAAAGTGACCTACTCCTATGGGGATATAATTTTACCTGTTGAAAAGATCGAAAATGATAATAACAAACTAAGTTTTTCTATTCCAATACAATTAGGAGTAAATACATTGTTGATCTATTTTGATGATGCACCCGCTTTGGGATATCTTATAAAATAATTATGAATATTGAAGAGTTTAGATATTATTGCCTGAAAAAAAAAGCAGTAACCGAATCTTTTCCTTTTGATTAGCTAACTCTTGTCTTTAAAGTGATGGGAAAAATGTTTGCTCTTTCGGGTTTAGAAAATCAACCGGCGAAAGCAAATTTAAAATGTGATCCCGAAAGATCTATCCAACTTCG
>JADFSZ010000215.1 GCA_022560555.1 PVC group bacterium | reverse complement strand
GGAAATATTGGGTGCATTGTAAACGGCGCCGGACTCGCGATGGCGACAATGGACATAATTAAGCTTTACGGAGGTCAGCCGGCTAATTTTCTTGATGTTGGGGGAAGTTCAAACCCAGCCAAAGTTCTGAACGCCTTAAAAATTATTTTGTCCAACAAAGATGTTAAAGCCATCTTGATTAATATATTTGGAGGGATAACGCGTTGTGATGATATTGCCAACGGCATTATCACAGCTACAAAAGAGTTGAAAATTCCTGTCCCGTTAGTGATCCGGCTTATCGGGACAAACCAGGAAGAAGGGCGGGCCTTGCTTGTAAATAATGGTTTTGAGGTTTTTTCAGAAATGAACGATGCTGTTGAAAGTGTTGTAAATCAGGCAGTTGTGTCATGAGTATTTTAGTTGATCAAAATACAAAAGTTCTTGTGCAGGGTATCACCGGACGTGATGGAAGTTTTCACGCACGGGGCATGAAGGAGTATGGGACGCAAGTTGTCGGAGGTGTGACGCCGGGTAAAGGCGGCCAATGTGTGGATGATATCCCCGTATTTAACACAATGGCTGAAGCGTGCGGGGCGACTGGGGCAAATTGTTCAGTTATTTATGTTCCCGCTAAGTTTGCGACAAGTGCTATCCGTGAAGCAGCAGACGCAGGGGTTCCGCTCGTGATTTGTATCACCGAAGGAGTGCCTGTCGGAGAAATGCTAGAAAATTATACCTATATCAAAGAAAAAGGCTCCCGGCTCATTGGGCCTAATTGTCCGGGTGTTATCAGCCCTGAAAAATCAAAGGTCGGCATCATGCCCGGATTTATTCATAAAGCGGGTTCCATCGGAGTTATATCGCGAAGCGGAACTTTGACCTATGAAGTTGTGTATAATCTGACCAAAAATAATATGGGACAATCCACATGCATCGGGATTGGCGGAGATTCTATTATTGGAACAAGTTTTATTGATTTGCTCGAAATGTTTGAAGGAGATCCTGATACAAGCAGTGTTGTTCTTGTCGGAGAAATTGGCGGAGAAGATGAGGAGCATGCCGCCGTTTATATTAAAGAAAATATGACCAAGCCTGTTGTGAGTTTTATCTCCGGAAGAACCGCTCCGCCCGGAAAACGAATGGGGCATGCCGGGGCCATTATATCAGACGGCAAAGGGACAGCAGAAGCCAAAATTGAAGCTTTTAAGAACGCTAATGTTCCTGTAGCTGATAAGCCGAGTGATATCCCTGAGTTAATTAACAGCCTATTACCAAAGTCTTGATTATTCATTATGTCGAATGACAATCACACACATCGCATTTATATTGCCGCCACTAGGCAGAATGACGGGAAAACAGCCGTTTCTCTCGGACTGATGTGTCTTTTGAGAAAAGTGTACAATCAGGTTGGGTATATGAAACCGGTTGGTCAGCAGTATAGACTGATTAAGGGACAGAAAATAGATAAAGATGCTATTCTTATGAAAAACATTTTTTCTCTCGAAGACAAGCTAACCGATATGAGTCCTATTGCCATTCCAAGGGGGTTTACTGAGAAATACATTAAAAAGCCAAATCATAAAAAGCTCGTTAAGAAAGTCAATAAAGCTTTTGGAGTACTGGAAAAAAACAATGATTTTATCGTTATTGAAGGAACAGGTCACGCCGGCGTGGGGTCTGTTTTTGACATGTCAAATGCGGCTGTAGCCAAGCTTCTGAATTCTAAAGTGATACTTGTCAGCTGCGGCGGGATTGGTCGGCCTATAGATGAAATATGTCTCAATCGGACTCAATTTGAAAAAGAGGGTGTTGAATTTCTCGGTGTTGTCATTAATAAGATCGCATTAAAAAAATATGATAAAACGTATGATGTGCTTCAAAAGGGTCTGGCTCACAAAGGAATTGAGCTTTTAGGCGGTATCCCTTTTGACAAAATATTATCTTATCCGACGATATCTCAATTGTTTGATGATTTGGGAGGAACTCTTTTAGCCGGAGAAGAAGGGATGCAGAAGATTGTGGAGCATTTTATTATCGGAGATATTGTGGCTCATGACGCGCTGGGGATATTTTCAGGACAAACACTTCTGATTGTTCCCGGGAATCGTGATGATTTGATTTTAGCCGCGATGAGCGGCCCATTGTTTGGCATTACGCGCCGATTTCAAATATCGGGTGTCGTGGCAACATACAACAAACGGCCCAATGCCAGAATGATCGATCTGTTTAAGAAAAGCGATACGCCATTGATATTGGTTGAGGAAGATTCATTCTCGGTCGC
>JADFSZ010000214.1 GCA_022560555.1 PVC group bacterium | reverse complement strand
ACGTATAAGGTCCATCCGAAAAATTCTTCTTGGTGCCGCCCGGGTTCCTCCGGGTTTTAAAAGAAAACTATCTAACATTCTAGAAAAAATGGGAGGAGGTAAAGTTCAAATTATCGGCACATATGGATTTACTGAGAGCAAAATGGCCTGGTGCGAGTGTCCGACGGACATAGATATTTCAAGCGGATACCATACGTATCCGGATCTTGGAATATTTGAAGTGATTGATCCGGATACCGAAGAAGTTCTTCCCGAAGGTTCCGACGGTGAGCTTGTTTATACCTGTCTCGATGCCAGAGGAACATGTGTGATTCGTTACCGTACGCGCGATTTTGTCGAGGGAGGAATCTCGTACGACCCCTGCCCGTATTGCGGCATCACGGCTCCGCGCATATCCAGCAGCATCTCACGCCGAACGAGCATCAAATCAATGAAGATTTCTAAAGTTAAAGGGACTTTGATTAATTTTGATAACCTGGAGCTTTTACTCCAGGATTTCGAGGACATTGACGAATATCTTGTTGAAATCAGAAAAAAAGATGACGATCCTTTTGAAGTAGATGTGCTTCATCTGTTTTTTAATCCTATGGTTAACGCCGGGGATCTTAATCAACTCAAAAGTAAAATTAACGAATCGCTCATGGCGCGAATGGAAATTTCTTTTAATGTAATTGAGATTTTGAGCCAGTCGGAGATGTATCAAAAATTAGAATTAGAAGAAGTCATTAAAGTCAAAAGGGTACGTGATGAAAGACCACAAAGTTAGTTTTTGTAAATAATGTATACGAGGAGCGTATGGATAGGATTGCTATTGTTGATGGCGTGAGAACGCCGTTTGTGAAAGTGTACACGGATTTTAATGATTTAGAGGCCTACGATTTGGGCCGGATCGTGGCGATTGAACTCATCCAGAAGACCGAATTTGACAAAAATCTGATTGATGAAGTTATCTTTGGATGTGTGGCAAACTCTAGTGACGCGGCGAATATGGCGCGTGTGGTCCTGCTGTTGGCCGGCATCCCTGAGAGAAAACGCGCCATGACCGTATCCAGAAACTGCGCGTCCGGTATTGAATCTGTAACGTCGGGGGCCGAAAAAATTATGACGGGAGCCGCGCAAGTTGTTCTTGCGGGCGGAGCAGAGTCGATGTCAAATATCCCGCTGTATTATCAAAAACATGTCCAAAATATCTTTGTTGCTTTAGGACGGTCAAAAACATTATGGACTCGACTAAGTCAATTTTTCAGGCTCAATCCGCGCTTGCTTCTTAGTCCGCGCGTGGGGTTAGAGCTGGGATTAACAGATCCGGTTTGCGGTGTAAATATGGGAATAACTGCGGAAAATATAGCTAAAGATTTTGGAATATCCCGAAAAGAGCAAGATGCGTTTTCATTGATGAGTCATCAGCGGGCCGCAGCCGGACTAGAAAGGCTCAAAGAAGAGATGGTTCCTGTGTATGTCAAGGATGAGTACAACACTGTTATTGATAGGGATAACGGGGTTCGGGAAAACCAAACGATGGACGCCTTAGCCAAACTGAGACCATATTTTGACCGTAAAAGCGGCAGTGTTACCGCGGGAAATTCGAGTCAGATCACGGACGGGGCATCGGTTATCCTTATGATGAAAGAAAAACAGGCAAAATCTCTGGGTTATACTCCTTTGGGATATCTGCGTGCGTATGCCTATGAAGGCTTAGATCCGTCCCGGATGGGCTTGGGCCCCGCCTACGCGATCCCAACGGCTCTTGACAAGGCCGGTTGTTCCCTTAAGGACATTCAATTGATCGAAATAAATGAAGCGTTCGCGGCTCAAGTTATTGCGTGCGTCAGGGCGCTCGAAAGTAAGACATTTTGCTCCGAGAAACTCGGACGAAGGGAGGCTGTGGGCGAAATTAACCGTGAGATTCTCAATGTGAACGGAGGGTCTATTGCTCTCGGACATCCGGTTGGCTCGACGGGGAACCGTTTGATTTTAACTCTCTTGAAAGAAATGAAACGCCGGGGTTTGGGGCTGGGAATGGTTTCTCTTTGTGTCGGGGGTGGTCAGGGTGCCGCCGTTATTTTAGAAAGAGAGTAAGGTTTAAATTGGGGTTTTAAAACATGACTGCGGTGCAATTAAAAATTGAAAATCAAATGGCCACAATCACTTTTGATCATCCTGAATCAAAAGTCAATGTTCTGTCCGAATCTGTTTTTCTAGCCTTTCGGGCGTGTATCCATGAATGTAAATCCAACAAAGACATCAAGGCTCTTTTAGTAAAAAGCGCTA
>JADFSZ010000213.1 GCA_022560555.1 PVC group bacterium | reverse complement strand
TTATAATGAAATCAAAGATCTTATCGTAGTTCCGCCCGGATTTCCCGTAACCTATATCAATAGTAACAAAGCGGAAATGTATGGTTTTGAATCTTTCGTGAATTTTGATTTGAGTGATATAATCCAATTTCGAATGACTCATACGTATTTGCAAACCGAAGATACAGCGACAGGTGTGACTTTACTGAGACGCCCCTCTCATGAGTACAACTTTAATGTTAATATTCATCCGACGAAACCTCTCAATATTAATACAAATGTGCGTGCGGTATCGCATAGCAATGATAACGTCTTTTTATCGGTCTCCCCGTTTACACAGTCAAGCGTCCATCTTGACTCATATATCAAGACCGATATCGTTGTCTCTTATGACATTACGGAGCATTTTCAAGTCTACGTTCGAGCCGAAAATATCACGAATGAACAGTATGAAGATATTGCCGGGTTCGGAACTCCGGGGCGATCGTTCTTTGGAGGGTTTAAGTTAACGTACTAATTCGAAATAATGATGTCAATTCAATTCTCGTGATCCCTCATGGACAGTCCCTTATTTCGGATAAACGAATTTTTTTTAAGTCAAAGGAAGAGCAAAAACTTCGGGGTTATCTCAAACCTTTCTAAACATGGCCTGTCAATTCGAACTTCGTTTGATTTTTTAGCACAGGAGAACACATGAAATATTTCGGCTTATGTTGGTGCATGATCTTACTGTTCGGAGGCATGGTTTTTGCCGGCCAAGATCATGTTGTGTCTCCCCGGATTGTCTCCTTGTCACCGGCCGTAACGGAAATTGTATTTTATATGGGATTGGAAGATCATCTCGTAGGTGTCACAAGCTTTTGCAATTACCCCGAAGAGGCCAAGAAAAAACCAAGGGTAGGAAGTGTCGTAGATGTCAATCTGGAATATCTTATTGAGCTTTCGCCCGACTATATTATATATGTGCCGAGTTTGCTGAACCAAAAGGATCAATTAAAACTTTTGTCCGCGCAAAAAGTCGGTGTGGAATATAATACGATTGACAGTATTCTAGAGACCATTCATATCATAGGAAAAATCCTCAACGCTGAAGAAAAGGCCGAAGAATTAGCGTCCTTCCTTCAATCGGAAATTCAAAAAATCCGGGTGCAAACAGCAAATCTGAAAAAACCGAAAGTTCTTTTTGTTATCAGCCGTGAAAACTCGTCTCTTCGTAATATTTACGCGATCGGTAGAGAGTCGTATCTGCATGAGATTTTAGACGCAGCCGGAGCACAAAATATTTATCACGATGTTCACATGAGTTATCCGCGCGTGTCGGTTGAATCCATGATCGAGCGTAATCCGGACGTAATTCTTGATTTTCATCCCGGCGCTCTCATGGGAGAATCTAATAATGCCCGGGAATTGATCAACCCGTGGCTCGATCTTCCCGTCAATGCGTCCAGGGAGGGACGTGTCTATATGATCACAGGGGATGAGTTCGTGAGGCCGGGCCCACGTTTGATCTTAGCCTTAAAAAAAATCGTTTATCTGATTCATCCCGAGTTAAATGAGGAAAATGATGGGCAATAAAAATATGCTTCTCAGCTTAAATAATGTGTCTTTCGGATATGATACGCACGATGTGATTTGTGATGTGTCATTCAAAATTGATGAAGGAGAGTTTTTGGGGATTATCGGGCCGAACGGATCCGGCAAGACGACGTTGTTAAAAATATTGGCCGGAAAAATTAAACCGGATCAAGGGCAGGTCACCCTTCAGAACAGATCAATAGGACAATACCCTGAAATCGATATCGCGAAATGGATCTCGTGGGTTCCTCAGGAGACATTCTCCGTTTTTTCATTCTCGGTTGAAGAAATCGTTCGGATGGGGCGGTTTCCTCATTTTGTCGGAAGTATATATGAGACGACTCATGATTTAGACGTTGTTAAACGTATTATGGAACAACTCAATATCTGGGACATTCGCCATTCGGTTTACAACGAATTGTCCATGGGGGAGAGGCAGCGTGTGATTGTGGGGCGCGCCTTGGCTCAAGAAACATCCATCATGCTGTTGGATGAACCCACCAGCAATCTAGATATGGGCTACCAGCATAATATTATGAATATTTTTTTATCACTCAATAGGGATTTGAGGAAAACCCTTGTGTGTGTCAGTCATGATGTTAATCTCGTGAGCCTCTATTGTACGAAAATTATTGTTTTGAAAGATGGTTGTGTGATGGCACATGGCAAACCCGAAGATATTTTGTGTGAAAGTATTCTTGAGGATGCCTACGGAATCA
>JADFSZ010000212.1 GCA_022560555.1 PVC group bacterium | reverse complement strand
CCTTTTTAATCAACTTTTATCACTTCAACAATTTCAAAATTCTTTGAAAATTCATTCTGGCTTGTCAATCCGCATGATTTAAACTGCCCGTCATGCACACCGCCCAAAACTTTCTTTTTTCGATACGCGCGGAATCCTCCCGGCTTGATAACCTTGAGATTCGGATGTCTTAGGCGCTTGGATTTTCTTTTGTTTTCATATTCAACATTGAGACTTGAAAGTTCCGTATCAATCTGACGCAAAAAATTGTATTTCTCTGAAAATGACGGATCTTTCTGGAATTCAACCAAAAAAGTGTAATGAGGCGTTTCATCGTTCGTGTATTCAACGGTTGTCGCGAAAAACTCGACCTGAAGCCGTCCCGAACTCACGGCCCTATCTACAGCCGTCACAACTTGAGATTCATATAGTTTTTCGCCCGTGATCGACGTCACGCCCAACCCTTTTTGAATAAATTCGATCATAGGAGACTTATGATATAGCCCTGTCACGACAATAAGGTCATCCATATTATATCGATACAACCCATTTTCGTTCGTTATGTAGACGTAGTAGCGTTCCCCAACTTCGAGCTGATCACATGTCAAAAACTCTTTGTCACTTTGACTTACTTGTGATTCAGGAACAAATTCAAAAAAGTTACTCGTAATCGCCAAAACACCGCTCTGCCCTTTATCCGTTAGCACAATGGAGCCTCGAACTTCGCTGGCTAAATAACCAAAATCACGCACAGGCACATCCGGCCCGAAATATTTTGGAAAATTTTTTAAATACAAGCCAACGGTTCCGCCCTTCCAACAGGAAATGAGCTTTAATTTCGGCCAATAATGCTTCGGAAAAAAATCACCGCCGGATTCATCTATGATTTTCCTCAATTGGGATGCGCGTTTCGGATTGGCCTCAATTCGACTCTCAAGCAAGGCCCGAATATCCTTCTCAATTTCAAATTCCGGCGTAATGGTTCCGCGCATTATGTCATCAATGATGAGTTGGCTATAGCGATTGCCCAGCTGAGATAAAAGGACAATGGTACTCGGGTTTACCGTCGCGATCATAGAAATATTTTGTTCAATAGCAAGACGCAATATCACGTAATATCGCGCGTCATAATCTTCAATATTGAAAACTTCGATCGGTACGGCCAAAATTTTATGGATCCATTTCGGCAAGTTGCTGTATGCGTGGCCGGATTCCGCTCCGAAAGGGATTCCGGAAGGTGTGTACCCCTCAATCTCCGGACTGACAATTGACAAAATTTTCCCGCGAAAAATACCGGGATGATCTTTCATACAATGGTAAATCCATAATCGCATAAGTTTGGCTTTATGCGCTCGAGAGGTCGGTGTAATCGGAATGTATTTTGGCGCACCGGTTGTCCCGCTTGTCATCGCATACAGAAGAGGATTTTCCTGTGTCAAAATGGATTTTTCACCCAATGCCATTTCTTCAACGTACCTACGCACCTTTTCATAGTTCACCAACGGGACATAACGTTGAAAATCATTGATTGATTTCACATGATCAAAATGATACTTTTTCCCATAAGCCGTCTCCTGATTACGCTTCATCAAATCAAGCAAATAGGCCTCCTGAGCTTTGAAAGGATTTTTACTGGCCTCTTCAATTTCTTTGACCCATCCACGACCCACAATCCAGATGAGAAACCTCAAAAGAATATCCACAATTCACCCTAATTTTCCGTTCATGGAGCTGAAAGACCCCTAATTCGGCCTATGGCCACGCTGTATATATAACTATCATTTATATGCGGGTATTGTCAAGCCCCAACTATTTTCATGCCTGCCCCCACCCAGGAAAGATCCATTTCATGACTTTTCAGGTGGTGCTATTGAATGTTCTTTGTCACATGAGGAGATTCTTCAGCGTCCCTTTTAATTGCGCTAAAGCCTTGGCTCGATGGCTGACTTTATTTTTCTCTCTTCTGGTCATTTCACCAAAAGTTTTCCCCGTTTGCGGATCAAAAAACAGGGGGTCATAACCAAAACCGAACTTCCCCTTTGGGGCTTGGGTAATAAGACCGTCGCATTCTCCATGAACAACCGTGATCATTTGATTTGATTTTGCAACGGCAATAGCACAAACGAACTTGGCTTTCCGATCAACCCCCTGCTTTCCCTTAAGGCTTGCGAGTAGTTTCAGGTTGTTCAAAACATCATCCTTCTGCGGCCCAGCGAATCGAGCCGAGTGCACTCCAGGGGCTCCGTTTAAGGCAGGAACCATGAGTCCGGAGTCATCTGCGAGTGTTAGTTTTTGAGTATGA
>JADFSZ010000046.1 GCA_022560555.1 PVC group bacterium | reverse complement strand
TAAACGGATACGTATCCCGCCAATCCGCGGCATACATGCGAAGCATAAGCTCGATTTTGGAGAGCTGCATGACACAGCTGGCTTTGACACCGAAAGCACGTCCCTTACTGATGCCGGACAAAAGCAAGCCGGCCACAATAGCTATAATCGCTATTACGGTTATCAGTTCGATCAGAGTGAAACCGTTATTCGATCTTCGTGATTCGCAATTCATAGATATTTTTTGATTCATCATATTGTGTTTTAAGAATTTTGGGTTGAGTTTAATTGTATTTTAGTCCCCTCATTATTTGCCCCATTTACCAATAACAGCCTTTAATGCGTCGCACCGGGGTAAATCCTCGTACGACCGGACGTATTAACAACCGTAATATGAAAGTAGGAGCCATCGGTACTCTTGATCCATATAGTCCCCTTTCTGTTAGCACTACCGTTCGGTTTGAATTGAACAATATCATTGGGGAAATTTTTTATAGGATATCCGTCACTATCAAACGAGATGGTTTCATCCAAAGAAAACCTTTTTTCGATCGTATCGGATCCCGAAAACCCGTTAATCACACCAAACGTATTGTTTGTTTGATTAAAAGCCACAGAATAAATGGAATTCATCGTGATGGCTAGCCGTCTAGCGTATCGAAGGGCCGAAGTAACTCTTCGGGCGCTGGCTTTCAGACGAGCGCCTTTTCGCATATTATTGAAAGCCGGGAGCGAGGCCAGGGTCAAAAGGCCGATAATCACAACCACGGTGATCAACTCAACCAGTGTATACCCGTTCCTTTTTTTACCATTTCCCATTACCCATTTCCCATTTTTCATCACCAATTCCCGATATCATCATCCTGTGGGGTTGATTGATCCAAGCTTGTGCTTGATCCATCAGGCCCATTAGACCAAATCCGTACACGCGGAGAATAATCGGGGCCATTGATTTGATAATGATACTCAACCCCCCAAGGATCCAACAGGGATTGATTGCCCCCCCCGAAGGTCCCGCTGATATCCGTGCTCTTAAATTCCATATAGGGCCCCTGCCATTTTGGGTAATCATCATGATAAAGAGTATAACTGCTCAAAATGTTGACCATCATGTTCCCCATTCCTGTATCAGTACCGGCACCGACTGTATCTTTATCCACACCCGGATAATATCCGAAATCTGACTCATACATGGATATAGCTGTTTCAAGCGCGGCAATCGCCGCTTTGCCTTTAGCAATATACGCGCGCTCTCTAGCCTTGCCCACAGCGGGAAGTAAAATCGCCGCGAGCAATACAATAATGGCCGCGACTGTTAAAATCTCGATCATTGTAAATCCGTGATTTGTAAATGGTAAATGGTAAATGGAATTTTTTGTTTTTTTGTTCATAAATTTATCCCCTTGTTCTATATCAAGTTTTCAGTTTTCAGTCTCTAGTTTCTGGTTTGTTTTTTTGACTCCGAACTCCGAACACCCAACTCCGAACTATCATCACTCTACTGTCACGCTTTTGGCCAAATTTCTTGGTTGATCCACATTGCAACGTCTTGCAACAGCTATATGATACGCTAATAACTGTAATGGGACAACGGCTAAGATAGACGTCATGATGCCGCTATCATCGGGAATATATATCACATCATTCACATACTTTTTGATGCTATTATCTCCTACAGAAGCGATGGCTATGATTTTTCCGCCGCGGGACGCAACTTCTTCAATGTTAGACATAATTTTTTTAAATCGCCGTCCCTTGAGCGCGAGAACAACAATCGGCATATTGGCATCAATCAGAGCAATCGGACCGTGTTTCATTTCGGCGGCAGGATATCCTTCAGCATGAATATAAGAAATTTCTTTAAGTTTCAGGGCTCCTTCAAGAGCGATCGGAAATCCCGTTCCTCTTCCCAAATAAAGAAAGTTTTTGTTTTTTGAGTATTTGAGGGCAATTTTTTTAATAATTTGGCTACGCGTAAATCCTTTGAGCAAATTCTGAAGTTTTGCGGAAACATGGATCAAATCATTAATACGCCGTTTAATTTCTTTGGAGGGAATGCTGTTACGTATTTTTCCGAGATAAAGAGCCAGCATGTACAAGACAACTAACTGCGATGTAAAAGCTTTTGTGGATGCCACCCCAATTTCCGGACCGGCCCGCGTATAAATAACCCCGTCAGACCCGCGGGCAATGGTGCTGCCAAGAACGTTCACAATAGAGACAACCTTGGCTCCCTTTTTTCGGGCTTCTTTAACAGCTCCGTTGGTATCGGCAGTTTCTCCGGATTGACTGATGGCAATCACCAGGGTCTTTTTTGATAAGATAAGGGGGTCCTTGTAACGAAATTCCGCCGCATACTCCACGGCCACAGGGATTTTGATCACGCGTTCAATCATGTTTCGGCCGACCAATCCGGCATGCCAGCTCGTTCCGCAGGCCACAATAATGATACGGTCGATATTTTTTATAAAGTTTTTAGGAAGATTCAGTTCATCGAGAACGATTTCTCCTTTTGTCGCGAAAACACGCCCTTTAATAGTTTCTTCAATGGCCTGCGGCTGTTCATAAATTTCCTTCAGCATAAAATGTTTATACCCGCTTTTTTTAATATCCTGAGCTGATATATTCGTCGTGCGGATTTTTTTACGAATGATACGCTTCTTAAGATTCTTGACTTGAAGTCGATTTTGTTCGACTTTGGCAACTTCACCATCGTCTAAATAAACAATTTTTTTTGTGTAAGAAACAAGGGGAAGAGCATCAGACGCCATAAACATTTCGTTCACACCGCATCCGATGGCCAGAGGGCTGTCTTTTCTCGCGAGAAACATCATTTTGGGATAAATTTTCGAAATAACTCCGAATGCGTAAGACCCTTCGATATTTTGAATCGCGCGAAAAACGGCACCTTCAAATCCATGTCGGGCATACTTGGCGATCAAATGAACCAAAACTTCCGTATCCGTGTCAGAGCGAAACCGGTGCCCTTCACGTATCAATTTGCGCTTAAGCTCAACATAGTTCTCAATTATACCGTTATGAACAACAACGAATTCATGCTTGTTGTCCATATGCGGATGGGCATTTTCTTCTGAAGGGGCCCCATGTGTGGCCCAGCGAGTATGTCCGATCCCTATGCCGCCATCATATTTTTCCTTTCGAACAATTCGCTCGAGCCCGGCCACTTTCCCCTTACAGCGCGAGACCTTGATCCGGTTATTGTCAACCACAGCGATGCCCGCCGAATCATAGCCCCGGTATTCGAGATCCTTCAAGCCTTTGATAAGAACGTCAGAAGCTTTTCGTGGCCCAACATATCCTACTATTCCGCACATAATGATCCTTAAAATAAAGGTTTTTCTTATGCAAGCATATTTAGGGCTTCTTCACAAAGAGCATTAACACGATGGGAGTCTTTGGCTTCCGCGATAACGCGCACAATGGGCTCTGTCCCGGAAGGCCGAACATGAATCCAGGAATCTTCCCAATCAACGCGTATGCCGTCTAACAGGCTGATTTTTTCCATTTTGTATTTTTTCTGAAAAAAATCAATAACCTTAGCGTATCCGTCAGGACTCACATTGGTTTTAAGCTTTGTCATGTAATATTTCTCCAGGCGAGCGGCTAATTGAGACACGCGTGTATTTTCATGAGCCATATACTCGAGCATTCTAACAATCCCAACGAGACTATCCCGTCCCAGATGGAATTTCGGATCAATAATACCTCCGTTCCCTTCACCGCCAATCACAGCACGCGTTTCCTGGATCTTTCTTGCTACGTTAACTTCTCCGACTTTGGTCCTAATAAGTTCACCCTTATATTTTTTGGCTAAATCGTCAAGCATTCTAGATGTAGATAGATTAGCAACAATTTTTCCAGGCGTCTGTGATAGGAGCCATTCGGTGATCATAGCAAGAGAGTATTCTTCGCCCAAAATAACTCCTTCTTCAGAAACCATGGCAAGACGGTCCGCGTCGGCATCCTGGGCAAATCCAATATCAGACCGGGTCCTTTTTACAAATGAGGCTAATTCAGACAGATTTTCCTTTATCGGCTCCGGATCACGCGGAAATGTTCCGTTAGGATCACACCAGAGAAGCTCAACATCACAGCCTAAAGATTCTAATAAGCGAGGCGTGATCACAGATCCCGCTCCGTTACACCCATCAAGCGCGACTTTAAATTTCTTCTTTCGAATGGATTCAATGTCGATCCCGGACAAGACCATCTCCATGTGAATATCAAGCGCATGAGAATTTACTTCTGAAGACGGCACTTGGTCCCAAGAGGCAAATGACAAGGGCCCTTGATCGTAAATTTTTAATAACGATGTGCCCTCTTCGGCATTTAAATAAATCCCGTCAGAACCGAAAAATTTAAGCGCGTTCCATTCAACCGGATTATGACTGGCCGAAATAATAATGCCGCCGTCCGCTTTTAGGTGCTCGACCATGACCTGACAGGTCGGCGTCGGGCAAATTCCAATGTCAATAACCACACAACCCGTAGCTAAAAGACATGAAGTAACTAAAGGCTGAACCATCGTACCGGTCGATCTGGTATCCCGACCGATAACAACCCGTCCCCGGTGAAGATACGTGCCAAAAGCGCAGGCAAATCGTGTTAAAACCTCCGGAGTCAGGGATTCTCCGACAATACCCCGGACGCCGGATACACCCACCATCAAGGAAGCACTCTTCTGATTCGTCTTCTGGCGCAATATCCTCACACCCCTTTTCTTACATCGATTTTGGAAGTTGCCTGGAAAGGGCAATTTTCTTTTCGGTAGAATCTACCTTTGCGATAATGATTTTAAGCTCATCCCCGACTTTATAGATATCTTCCGGTTTTTTGCCCTCTTCCAACCCGAGTTCAGACGCGTGAAGTAAGCCTTCAACTTCATCATCCAGAAGAACAAACAATCCGAAACCGGTTATTTTTGAAATTTTTCCGGTCAAGGCATCGCCTTCACGATACTTTTCCGGGATGCTTGTCAACCAAGGGTCATCCGTCAATTGCTTTAGCCCAAGTGATATCTTTTTATTCTCCGGGCTGACATTGAGAACAACGGCCGTCACATCATCTCCCTTTTTAAGAACCTCTGTGGGATGACTGATTTTCCGTGTCCAGCTCATATCACTTGAATGAATGAGTCCGTTAATGCCCTCTTCGAGCTCAACAAAAGCACCATAGTCCGTAATATTTTTAATGCGGCCTTCGATTTTCGTGCCAACAGGATATTTTTCCTGAACTTTTTCCCAGGGATTGACTTCTGTTTGTTTTATTCCCAGAGAAATCTTTTGTTCCTCAACATTGATGTTCAGGACAACAATTTCAACTGTGTCTCCGATACCAAGGATTTCAGAAGGATGATTGATTCTTTTTGTCCAAGACATCTCAGAGATATGGACCAAGCCTTCGATTCCCTCCTCCAGCTCGACAAAAACTCCGTAATTGGTAATATTCACAACTCTCCCTTTAACCCGGGAAGAGATAGGATACTTCTCTTCGGCATGTACCCAGGGATTAGAAGATTTTTGCTTTAATCCAAGAGACACTCGTTGTTTGACTTCATCAAAGTCCAGAACAACAACTTCGATTTCATCACCCAAAGCAACAACTTCTGAAGGATGACTGATACGCCCCCAGCTCATATCCGTTATATGAAGCAATCCATCCAAACCGCCAAGATCGATAAAGGCTCCAAAATCGGTGATGTTCTTTACATGTCCCTTGAGAACATCTCCCTTTTTGATCTTACTGACAAGCTGCTGACGTTTGGCTTCACGGTCCTTTTCCAAAAGCTCTCTACGGGACACAACAACATTTTTACGCTCATGATTGATCTTAACGATCTTAAAATCATGCATTTTCCCCATCAGAGAGTCAATATCCTGCACGGGTCTGATGTCCACTTGAGAAGCCGGTAAAAATGCGTCAAGGCCAATGTCGACAATCAACCCCCCTTTAACTTTGCGAATAATCCTCCCTTTCACCTGAGATCCCTCTTCAAAAGCCGACATCGTACGATCCCAACTGATAATTTTATCCGCTTTATTCTTTGAAAGAACGACGTTCCCTTCCTGATTCTCAATAGATTCGAGAAACACCTTGATGGTTTGTCCTACTTTAAGTTCCTCAGGATTGTTAAACTCAGTAATATTTATCATGCCTTCGGATTTGTATCCAATATCGATCATCACATCACTTTTACTGATAGCAATAATCGCTCCCTCGATAATCTCTCCGGTTTTAAATTCCTTCAAGCTATCGGCCAATAATTTTTCCATACTCTCAACATTTTCATTTTGAGAGTCATTCGCCGTTTCCTCATTTATACTTTCCGCAATCATGTTGAAACCTCCTTAGTGTCATTTTTTTAAAAGCAAGTTCATAAAATATAAAAACATTTACTTCTCTACCCTTCACCTCCAGTCCCACACTCAAATATTTTGTTCTTTAGAGATTCAAAACCTCTATGGTTTTTCCCGTCAAAGCTTTTAAAACATCTTCAATGCCTAAATGTGTCGTATCCACGACAAAGGCGCCGTCCGGCACCTTTAAAGGAGAATGTTCGCGTGATTCATCTAACCGGTCTCTTTCGCGAATTTCTTTTCGAATATCTTCATAAACCGCCTCCACACCCTTTTCTTTGAGCTCCTTTTGCCGGCGTGCCGCTCGTTCGTTCAGATCAGCCGTTAAGAAGAATTTAACATCGGCTTTCGGAAACACAACAGATCCAACGTCCCGTCCTTCTACTACAGTTTTATGCGTTCTTGCAAAATCCCGCTGAAGTCCAACCATTTTTTTTCGCACATCTGAATACGATGAAATAAGCGAAACGGTTTTGTCAATCGCGCGCGAGCGAATCAATGACTCCACATTCCGATTGTCCATCAATATCTCATCATATTTAACAAACTGTATTTCTGTGGAACAAAGAGCTTGATGAACGGCTTGTTCATCGTGAATATCCACCCTCTCCTCAACAATCTTTAATGTTGCCGCCCTATACATGGATCCTGTATCCAAATATATGGCTCCGACATGGGCCGCCAACTTCTTTGCAAGCGTGCTTTTCCCGGCACCCGCCGGCCCATCAATCGTTATAATAAACGGTTTATCTTGCCTCTCACTCAAGCACATCCCTCAGCAGTTCATAAAATTGCGGAAATGATATATTCACACAATCCGTGTTATCTATTTGGATTTCATTTTGAGCTGCCTTTTTGGCAATCTCCATCGCCATGGCTATGCGATGATCCCCAAAACTCCGGACGCGCGCGGATGAAAAATCTTTTTGTCCCTTAATCTCGAGCCCGTCTTTTTTCTCAAGAACATTTACCCCCATATTTTTGAGATTTGAGGCTAATGCTTGAAGGCGATCAGACTCTTTTTGGCGCAAATCTTCGGCCCCTTGAATACGGCTCAAGCCTTCGGCTTTCGCCGCCGCAACAGCCAGCACAGGTATTTCATCTATCAGAGACGGAATCTCCTCAGCCAAGATGTCCGTACCCGTGAGAAAGCTCGATCTAACAAGAAGGTCGCCGAACGGCTCAAATGAATCCATATTTTGATTTAAAATTTTGATATCCGCCCCCATCCGTTGTAGAACCTTCAAAAAACCCGTTCTTGTCGGATTCAGCCCGACATTTTTCAAAACAAGCTCTGAATCAGGAACAATCAGAGCTAATACGATAAAGAAAGCTGCGCTTGAAATATCTCCGGGCACATCACATTGAAACGCAGGAATTTTAGTAACCTTCTCGATAGTCGTTGTCAATCCCGCGCGTTTGATCGGCAAGCCTAAATGTGCCATCATGTTTTCCGTATGATCACGTGAACCGTGGGGTTCTTCAACAGATGTCGAGCCCTCCGCGTACATGCCCGCCAATAAAATGGCGGATTTTACTTGAGCGCTGGCCAACGGTGTACGATAATGGATTCCCTCTAAGGGGCGATCTTTTCTGAGCACACGTACAGGAAGAACATCACCACTTGAGCTTGTAAACTTTGCGCCCATTTTTTCGAGTGGTTCAATCACTCTTTTCATGGGGCGACGTCTTAAAGAATCATCCCCTGTGATCTGGACTTCAAAATCTTGCGCAGCAAGAACACCTAAAAGCAATCGTGCTGATGTTCCGGAATTTCTGACATCCAGTACTTGAGTTGGACATTTTAAGCCTCCCATCCCCATCCCCCGGACAGTCAAAGTTGTTCCATTTAATGCAATATCAGCCCCCATAGCTTGCATTGCGTGCATGGTGGCTAAACAATCATCTGCGGCAAGAAAATTACGGATCGTGGACACCCCATCTGCCAAAGAGGCAAATATCAAGGCCCTGTGTGAAATCGATTTGTCACCCGGGACTTTTATTTCGCCGCAAACTCTTGTCATAGTACATGTCCTTGTTAGCATAAGATCACATTTTATCGATTTTTTTTCTACGTTCCGAAGCTTTATGAATTATTTTGGAAAATTTCTTTTCGTCATGTTTGCCCATGAGAGCGATCAGGGACTTTAATTTTCTATCAAATTCCTCATGAGCTTTCTTAACAGCATGGATATTTGAAAACAAAATTTCTTTCCAAAGCTCGGTATTACTTGCCGCAATTCGCGTCATATCCTTAAAACCCGCGCCGGCGTATTTAACCTGTGATTCGTTGACACTCTGGACAAGAGCCGCGCTTACCAGATGAGGAAAATGGCTAACGCGTGCGATAATTTTATCATGATCCTTTGCGTTAATTATTTCCACCCTGCAATTGAGTCTTCTCCAAAAAACTTCCACCGCGTGTGTAACCTTTTTTGGCGAGGTTTTTCCGGGACAAACCAGGCAAAGAGCTCTTTCAAATAGGTCTCTTTGAGCATGAATGAGGCCGCTCTTGTCCGAACCCGCCATGGGGTGGCACCCCACAAACGAGACGGGGCTTTTCCTTAAAACCTGATCGGCCGTTTTAACAATTTGTTCCTTAGTACTTCCAACATCTACAACAACGAGATTTTTATGACAGATCTTTTCTAATATTTTCAAGGCGCTCATGATAGACCGAATCGGCACACACAGAATCAACAAATCACAAGATTGAACGGCTTCCTGATTTTCCAGACTCAAGTACCCTTCATCAATCAACCGTTGAGCGATCGCTTGATTGAGAACCTTTTGCTTTCGCGCGAATCCTATAATTTTTTTAGGCTTATAAACGTCCTTAATCGTTAACGCGAGAGAAGCGCCTAAAAGCCCCAAGCCATAAATGCCGATCCGATGAAACTTCATACAATTTTTCTTCCTACCGCGTTCGCTATACTTTGCAAGCTTTCAAGAATTTCTTTGTATCTCTCAGGAACAATTTGCTGCTGTCCGTCACTGAGGGCTTCTTCAGGGCAAGGGTGGACCTCAAGCATCAAACCATCAGCCCCAACAGCCACAGCCGCTTTTGATAAGGGCTCAAGCAGCTCTCGTCTTCCGGCGGCATGACTCGGATCAATAACAACCGGAAGGTACGTAAATTGTTTTAATACAGGGACAGCCGTAATATCCAGGGTATTTCTTGTGTAGTCTTCAAAAGTCCGGATGCCCCTCTCAACCAAGATCACATTAAAATTCCCCCGGGACGCAATATATTCAGCTGACATCAGAAATTCCTTATACGTGGCGGATAAACCTCTTTTTAAAAACACGGGTTTTTTTGTCGCACCGACTTCTTTCAGAAGATTAAAATTCTGCATATTACGCGCGCCGATTTGAAACGCATCCGCATATTTCCCGACAAGTTCAACATCACGCGTGTCCATGACTTCCGTAACGATCGCCAGCCCGAATTCCTCACGGATTTGTGCTAAGTATTTAAGACCTTGCTCACCCAAACCTTGAAAGGCATAGGGACTTGTCCTGGGCTTAAATGCCCCCCCGCGAATCAATTTTCCGCCCAGTTTTTTAATCGCTGCCGCGACGGTTCTAATTTGTTCTAAACTTTCAACGGAGCAGGGCCCGGCAATCATGCATATATCTGTGGATCCAAATCGCGCGCCATTAATGTCAATAATAGCATTTTCCGGATGAAATTCCCGTGAGATAAGTTTGTACGGCTTGAGAACGGACATCACTTTTTCGACTCCGGGAAATGCTTCGAGCGGCTGCACGCGCAATTTATCTTCTTCTCCGATCACACCTATGACAGTCCGCTCTTTCCCTTTGGAGATATTGACGGAAAAGCCAAGAGATTTAATTTTCTCTATCAAGTGATCCAGTTGTTCTTGCGACGCCTTTGGCTTCATAACGATAATCATAAACGTACTCCTTATAGATATTTAAAGGCTGAGGCTCAAGAGCCAAAATTCAGGATTTCCGGATTTCCGGAACAAAACCGTAATTATATTATAGCCATAGTTATAATACAATATGAGAATTCTCTATAAATTTGAATTAGCTGGTGGGGCTGGGAGGGATCTATCTAAAAGTAAAGATTTTTTTTATTATTCTAACAAATGTTGATTCACAACTTAACTAGTAACAATATGTTAGTACATTAGTTTATTTTTTGGGGCCATGTATATTGTATATCTATCTTCCCCTAATTTTGAAAATGCCTTTTTAAATATCTTCCTGTGGCAGACGCTTGTACCTGTTTAATTTCCTGGGGTCGTCCCGTCGCGATCACATACCCCCCCTGATCACCACCCTCAGGGCCCAG
>JADFSZ010000045.1 GCA_022560555.1 PVC group bacterium | reverse complement strand
ACATCACAGGCTTGGGTGTAAATTTTTCATAACTTCAATACATTCTAAATATTATATAAACTATAATACAATGTCAAGATTTTTTCGCTTTTAAGGGGAAGAAAACATGTGATAAGAGCTTGCTAAGCGGTCTTCAAGAAGAGCGGTAAAACATTTTGTTGAGATTTTCCCAGGTGATTTTGACGCCCACGGGACGCCCATGGGGACATGTGAAGGGAGTTTTAAGCCCCAGAAGGTCCTGACAGATCTGAACCATTTCACGTTTTGTGAGATTCTCCCTCAGGCGCCTGGAAGCGTGACAAGCCATCGTATAGTAAATCAGCTCAAGGGAGCGAAGGGGATTCTCGGCGATATTTTTGTCACTCTCAATTAAATCAAAAATTTCAGACAAAAAACCGTTAACATTAATATCCTTCGGCAAAAAATCGCTTATTTCGGTAATCGCATATTCATCAGAACCGAAAGGTTCTACTTTGATCTTGAGTTTTTTAAAAAGGTCTTGATGCGTTTCTAAAAGAGCCTTTCGACTGGGAGAAAGATCAATTTTTAAAGGGATCAAAAGCGTTTGACATCCGACTTCCTTCTCTCTGTACTTTTTCTTGATTCTTTCAAAATGGATGCGTTCGCATGCCGCATGCTGATCAAAAACGATAAACCCATCTTCAAGTTTAAGGAAAATGTATGAATTATTCATTTGAAATACTTTTTCTTCGCTAATATCATCCGCATCCCAAGATTCACATACGCGACGGGTTCGAAAAAGGTCCTCTATGCCATCGCTTTTTGTCCCCGGGAAGCTTGTGGGGGGTGACTTTTCAAAAACAGGCTGTCTGTCGGCTCTGTTGTGTTGTCCATATGAAGCGACAGCGTCCGCTATTTGTTGATGTCTTTCCTGCGGGATAGATGAGCCGGAATTTTGGATGACGGAACGAAAACCCGAAATCCGGTCACGAAGAGCCCGTATCAAACAATTTTGGATATCACGCTCATTGTCAAATCGCACTTCATCCTTTGTCGGATGAACATTCACATCCACACGGCTAAAATCCACATCTAAATAAATGACCGCCATAGGAAAACGTCCGTGCGGGATCAACGTTTGATAAGCCGCGCTTAACGCGATAGACAAGCCAATGCTTCTGATCGGTCTTTTGTTCACGAAAAAATACTGATGGGCCCTGTTAGGACGGGTCAGCGACGGATCGCTAATAAAACCTCGCACCTTGATCGAGGGAAATTCGGAAGATATCTCAATATTTTTCTCAAAAAATTCCCGTCCCATAACTTCCCGAAGAAAATCAGTTTTTTTGCCATTGGCTTCATAGATCATCGTTTTCTTTTGGTCATGATGTAAAGACAAACTGACCTCGGGCTGAGACAATAAAACTTTCTCCATGACCTTTATGATATGTCCAAACTCCGTGCTGGGAGCTTTGAGAAATTTTTTCCGCGCGGGAGTATTAAAAAACAGACGTGTCACAGTAATTTCTGTCCCGCAACGGGGGTTAACTTGAGTCAGAGCCTGATGACACCCGCCTTCAATGAGCCCTTGCCACGCTTCATGGGAAGACTCTTCACAAGAGACAGCTTGAACAAAAGAAACGGCCGCGATCGAAGGCAAAGCTTCCCCTCGAAAACCAAACGTTTGTATATTGTTTAAATCTTTATCAGACTGAATCTTGCTTGTCGCGTGACGCAAAAATGCCATTTCCAAATCTTCCCGGCTCATTCCGCGCCCATTATCCGTCACCCGGATCATCCCTAAGCCATATGAGCGGATTTCAACAGAAATTTTTGTAGCCCCGGCATCCAGAGAGTTTTCGACCAGCTCTTTGACAACGGACGCCGGCCGCGCGATCACTTCACCGGCAGCAATTTTATTGGCTACCTGTTCAGGCAAAACACGGATTTTTTCTTTCAAAGTTTTCATGATTTCCCTTGAGTCTGCATGAAATTTTTGGTCTCTTTTTTGATTTCTGATATAAATTGCAGGGCTTCCATCGGTGTCATACGATCCACATCGAGCCTTTCGATTTTTTCAACAATCGGATGTTTCAAGTCCTGATAAAATGTCAACTGGCCCGAATCTGCTTTGGAGACGGATGGGGCTCCCGAAGGCGCCTTAGCAAATGACGGCAAACCTTTTTCGTCTAAAGAAGCCATCTCCAAGTTTGCCAATATCTCTTTTGCCCTTTCGATCACAACTTTCGGTAAACCAGCGAGACGCGCAACATGGATTCCGTAACTTTTATCGGTTCCTCCCGGCACAATTTTTCTCAAAAATATTATTTCATCATCCCATTCTTTGACGGATATATTATAATTTTTCACTTTTGGCAAAAGCAGTTCGAGTTCTGTCAGCTCATGATAATGAGTCGCAAATAAGGTCCGCGCCCCCACATGCCGTTCATCATGAATGTATTCCGCAACAGCCCAAGCAATACTAACACCATCAAATGTGCTTGTGCCTCTCCCCACTTCGTCTAAAATAATAAGGCTTTTGTCGGTCGCGTTGTTAAGAATATTGGCCACTTCAATCATTTCGACCATAAAGGTACTTGCTCCCTTGGATAATTCATCGCTGGCACCCACGCGCGTAAAGATCCGATCAACCAAACCAATGTTTGCTTTCTTAGCCGGAACAAAACTTCCCATTTGCGCCATAATAGTAATCAAAGCGACTTGTCGGATATACGTCGATTTACCCGCCATGTTCGGGCCTGTAATCACAAGCAATCGATTTTGATCATGATCAAAGCACGTATCGTTCGCGATAAAATGCCCTTGTTCAAGCAATTGTTCAACCACAGGATGTCGTCCCTCCTCAATGAGGATCGTATCGTCCTCGGTAATCTCAGGTCGAACATATCCGTTTTTCACAGCCACTGCGGCCAAGCCTGTCAGGCTATCCACAAAAGCAATTAAACGTGACGTTTTTTGAATAGGTTTCGTATCCCGGCACACTTGAGATCTGATCTTCATAAAAATGTCATACTCGAGGCCTACAATCTTTTCCTGTGCCCCCAACACCAAAGCTTCTTTCTCTTTTAATTCCGGCGTGATAAATCTCTCGGCGTTCACCAATGTTTGCTTTCGAATATAATCATCCGGGACAAAATCCATATTTGTTTTTGTCACCTCAATATAATACCCAAAAACTTTATTATAACGCACTTTTAAGGACTTAATCCCTGTCCTCTCAATCTCTTTTAGCTGTAGATTTCTTATCCAATCCTTACCACCTCCGGCGATCGATCTCAATTCATCAAGATCTGTGTCATACCCTTCTTTTATGAGATGCCCGTCTTTGAGTGTCATCGGCGCATCCTTACGTATCGTTTTATCAATAAATTCTTTGACCTGCCCCAAATCAGGGATCTTATTTTTAATGTTTTCAAAAACGGATTTTGGCGCGGGACCGGACAAAGACTGAAGTTTTTTAATATGTTCTATGGACTGAGACAAGGATAACAGATCCCGCGCGTTGGCAAGTCCACACTCAAGACGGCCCACAATACGCTCCATATCATTAATAGGCCGAAGAATATCTCTTACATCCAGCAACAGTTCCTTATGCTCTCGAAATTCTTCGACCCCATCCAAACGCTTTTCAATTTCGGAAATATTCTTCAAAGGATTCAAGATCCAGCGTTTGAGAAGACGAGCTCCCATCGATGTCAGGGTGTCATCCATTACCGATAGGAGCGTACAATCTCTCCCTTGATTACGAAGATTTCTTACAAGCTCTAAATTTCTTTCGCTCGCACTGTCGAGAACCATAAAATCCGTTTCCGTATAAAGCTTGATACGATTTATGTGTCCCAATTGATCTTTGTGTAGTTCTTTCAAATAATTCACAATAGCTCCGGCCGCGCCAAGCGCCGACAAGGATACATGAGTCCCCAACATACCCTCCAACGCATGCACATGAAAGTGCTCTTTGAGAACCTTCTCAGCCAGGTCTGGAATAAAACATGAACAATCATATTTCGTTATAAGAATATCGGGCAATTCCGCCAAACGGGCTAACGGATTTGCAGGGTCCAGGCCTTCCGGCAAAATAATTTCTTTGATCTGAAATTTTGATAAAGCTGACGGACCTGGTCGTACGAGGACAGTGAAGAGAGGAAAAATTCTCCCGTGGAAACATCTGCCCAGGAAATTCCAATTTCGTTTTGAAACTGATTGACTGAAGCTAAAAAATTATTGTCCTTAGAGTCCAAAACCGAATGAGCTACAGCTGTGCCGGGCGTAATTGTGCGCACTATCTCTCGCTTGACCAGCCCTTTTGACAGATGGGGATCTTCGACCTGTTCGCATATAGCCACTTTATGCCCCGCCTTGATAAGGCGATGAATATAATTCTCGGCCGCGTGATAAGGAAGCCCGGCCATAGGAACCTTGATGCCTTTCCCGCCGTCACGGGCCGTCAGTGTGAGGTCCAGCACACGTGAAGCTATTTTGGCATCCTCGAAAAACATTTCATAAAAATCGCCAAGCCGGAAAAAAAGTATCGTATCTTTGATCTTATTTTTGATGGAAAGATACTGCTCAATCATGGGAGTATATTGCAAAGACATATGTTCTAGCTTCTTGTTTCTGGTTTATATTGGAGGGCTATTTAAACTTGTATATTAGGCAGAGCCGGAGGGAATGTCAATACCGGAGCCGGCCATTTTCTTCATCAATTTGGATATAAACCCGGAAAATCCTCTTGCAATGGGGCCGAAACTCTTATGAAAAAAGAACTTAAAGGCAGCTTCTTTTAGCTTTTGCGCGTACAAAGAATCCGGATATAATTCCACAAACACCTTCCTCTTTACCAGAGCCGTTCTCATTTTGCTCTCCACGGGTAAAAACCCCACACAATCCGGATCATGATTGAGAAATTGGCGGCAAACAGATTTGAGGTTCTGGGCCATGCGTTTGGCTTCTGTCTCAACTTGGACCATATTCATAATAAAACTAATTTTTTTATCGGGCGCTCCGGTCCATAAAATTTTCATCATCGCGTAAGCATCGGTGATCGCAGCCGGCTCAGGATGCGTAATAACTAAAACTTCATCGGAGGCCTGAGAAAATTTTACGGCATTCGCTCCGATTCCGGCACCGATATCCAACAATACAATATCCGTTGATTCTGCGCCTTTTTGAAAAACACCGATCAAAAAATCCCGTTCTTCCGGGTTTAGATCCGTCAGATTCTGCACCCCGGAGGAGGCCGGAATAACGCGAAAGCCATTACTGACGACAAGAGCAATATCTTGAAACTTTTTTCTTCCCCCAATGACATCCTGAAGAGTGTATTGAGACTGCAATCCCAAATGGATATCCACATTGGCCAGACCCAAGTCCGCATCGATCAACAGTACCCGCTTTTGAAGCTCTGTCAGTATGCGTGCGAGGTTGATCGACAAAGTCGTCTTTCCGACACCCCCTTTTCCGCTTGTGATGGCAACAATTCGACTTTTTTTGTTTTGATGAGCCTGAGTGTGATTATGAATTGACGGAACCATTTTAATATAAAACGCAATCTCTATACCAAATCACCATGGGGCAAGAAATATTGATAAGATTTTCTATTAGAAAGGTTTATAAATAAAATGTTATCGGGCTCTCTTCGAGATATCATGAGACTATTGTCGGGATCTTCAGCAGGTTTCGCAAAAATGCCGATTTCTTTATCTTCGGCCTCTCAATTTCGCCAGAAGGCGCAGAATCTCAAGATAAAGCCAAACAAGTGTAACAACAAGCCCAAACGCTCCGTACCACTCCATATAACGGGGAAGGTTCTGTTCGCTGGCAGTTTCAATAAAGTCAAAGTCGAGAACCAAATTGAGGGCCGCGATCACAACCACAAAGGCACTAAACGCAATCCCCATCGGACCGCTGGAATGAATAAACGACATATGAATGCCGAAAAAACCCAGGATGATGGATAAAAGATAAACGAAACATATCCCCCCCTGTCGCAGCAACAACTCCAAGCTTGAAATTTTCCGTGGCCTTGATGAATCCCGACTTATAGGCCAATAAGAGACAAAACAAGGTTCCGAATGTGAGTCCGATAGCTTGAAGAACAATTCCGGGAAATTGGGCTTCAAAAACGGCCGATATTCCTCCTAAAAAAATCCTTCGCACAAAGCGTAGATCGGGGCTGTCACCGGAGCTAAATTTTTTTTAAATATTGTGATAAGGGCAAAAATGAGACCTAAGATCATCCCGCCTATCATCCATGGTACAATTCCCTCAACCGTCCCTGTCTGGAAAAATTTCCGCCACGTCATGGAGGCTGTTAAAAGAACGAAAACCAACAAAAGGGCTGTCTTATTAACGGTCCCTTGAATGGTCATAACATCAGTGGCATCCCCCGTCCTAGGAATATTGGCGAATGTTTTCTGATTAAGCGCTGGATGGGCCGTTCTCATGAGGAGTCTTCAATTACAAATGTCATTTTTGATCAGCATGTTCTTTCGGATGACGCTCTAAAGCGTGAATGATCAAACGTTCACACAGCTCACCAAAACTCAAATTAGCCGCGCGCGCAGCTTTAGGAAAAAGGCTTGTCATCGTAAAGCCCGGAACCGTGTTTAATTCTAAAATATATGGCTTCATATCGGGTGTGAGCAGCATATCCACGCGCGCGTATCCATAGCACCCTAAAAGTTTAAACGCTTCGAGTCCCATTTTCTGAATCATATCCGTTTCTTGATCTTCAAGGGGAGCCGGAACAAGATAGCGTGTTAAATGCGAATCATATTTTGCCGTATAATTATAAAATTCTTCCGCAGATAAAATTTCTACGAGGGGCAGTGCCTCCTCACCTAAGATACCAAACGTAATTTCATGGCCTTCGATCCATGTTTCAATGAGGGCTTCCTCTCCAAACTCCCATGCTTTTTTAAGAGCGGCCTTAAGATCCGCAAACTTTTTGACACACGTCAATCCGATGCTTGAGCCTTCCGCGACAGGTTTGACAGCTACTGGATACAATACATTATCTAAAATCGGTAGGGGTTGGTGTTTATGAGCCACAATAAAATCAGGTGTGGGCAAATTTCCTTTTATCAATAAATCCTTCGTCGTTTTTTTATTCATACAAATTTGACACGCTTTAGGGCCTGATCCCGTGTAAGGAATGCCCCATTCTTCCAAAACGCTTTGCAACTCTCCGTTCTCACCAAAACCACCATGCAAAGCGATAAACACACAATCAATCCCGGACAAATCACTCTGGGTGATACTGTCGTTCTCTAAGATCATCGGAGTGATCTTCCAGCCGAGCTGACTGAGCCCTTGGGCAATGGCCGTTCCGGAATTGATGGATATTTCTTTTTCAGAAGATGTCCCACCCATCATCACAGCCACTTTATGACTCGTTCGATCAATTATGGGATATTCTTTCATGAAGATATTTTCATGTGACTAGGTACAGGATAGACCTTGGATTTCCAGAAACCGGGAAAGCTTATCCGTTACAGTATAAATATTTCCGGCTCCCATAACAAGCACAATATCATCTTTTTCTAAAATATTCAAAACCTTATCCGGCAACAGCTCTTTATCCCGCACATAAAAAACAGACTTGTCCGGATGCTTTTTTAATATCATGCGGACAATCTGCCTGGCAGAGACTCCGCGAATAGGTTTTTCACGCGCCGGGTAGATAGACGTGATAAACACAATATCTGCCACAGCAAGGGTTTTCGCAAATTCCTCCCGATGGTCCCGAGTTCTTGAGTACAAATGCGGCTGAAAAATAACAATAAGACGTTTTTTTTCAAAAAGGCGGACAGCCCGGATCGTCGCCTTGATTTCCGTTGGATGGTGCGCATAATCTTCGATCACCAAACATCCGTGCGCGATTTTCTTAATCTGGAGCCTTCTTTCAACACCTTCAAATTTACAAAGCCCCTTCTTTACAGTATCAAAAGAGATCCCGAGTCCCAAAGAAACAGCAATACTTGCGAGTGCATTCAGAATATTATGCTCACCTATCGCTTTTAACTGAATAGAACCCATTCTGCCGATTTTGCCAAGATTTTTATTGTTATTAAAAACATCAAACTGTGTTTGCATTTTAAACACATCTTTTGATATTTTTATCTTTCGTGAATAAATATCGCTTTGGGAGTCCAGGCCATACGAGACATAAGGCACGCTGATATTTTTCAACATTGAACGGATACGAGGGTCTTCCCGACAAAGAACACTAAATCCATAGAAGGGGATTTTATGGATAAACTCAAAAAAAGCCTTTTGTATGTTATGAAAACTTCCATAATACGCAATATGTTCGCGATCAATATTTGTGACAACATTGATCGTCGGAGCCAGCTTGAGAAATGAGCCGTCATGCTCATCCGTCTCCGTAACTAAATAAGGACCTTTGCCCCAATTTGCGCTTCGTCCTTTACGCCGTAACACACCCCCCACAATCATCGTGGAATGAATATCGGCCACATCCAAAATCGAAGCAATCATGGATGTCGTGGTGGTTTTTCCGTGAGAGCCGGCAACAGCAATCGCGCGAGGTTTCAGTCGAACCAAATCGGCTAAGAGATCCCCGCGGGTTATCACGGGTATGTTGCGCTTTTTGGCCTCCAGAACTTCAATATTGTCCGAAGAAATAGCGCTTGATATCACGACCAAACCAGCACCGACCACATGCTTACGATGATGTTTCAAGAACACCCGGACATTCATTCCCTTAAGCCTCATGGTTAAATTCGTTGATACCTGGTCCGAGCCTGTTACCCGATATTCGAGATTATGCAAAATCTCGGCCAGGCCGCTCATGCCGATACCTCCGATTCCCACAAAATGAACAGTTTTATTTTTGTTCAGCATCTTGATCCATTATTTCCAAAATATATTTAACAATGTTTCGCGCCGCATTTTTATGGCACAGTTTATGACTCTCGCGAGCCATGGACTGATAAAGTGGAGGGTCATCCAAAATCCTACGCACGGTTTCATAAAGCACACGACCTTCTAAAACATCATACTCCAAAACCTCGGCTGCCTTGTGCTTTTTTTGCCATAGAGCATTTTTCATTTGATGATCACCAAGCGAATGCTTGATGGGGATAAGGATACTAGGAAGGGCCCATGAATTAATTTCGGCTAATGTCGAAGCTCCGGCACGTGCGATCACCAAATCGCTTTTTTGATACAGATCCCTGACATCATCACAAAAATCCACAATATGTCCGGAACACCGCGCGTGATCGTAAAAATCTTTTACACGCTGATAATCCGGCATTCCCGTCACATGAATAAACCGAAAATCATACTCGGGGTCCTTTTGAAAATATACGAGAGCGTCACATACCAAGGAATTCAGGGCCCTGGCCCCTTGCGACCCTCCGACAACAAGCAAGGTCACCTGTTTAGATTTAGGGAAACATCTTTTCGTTGGATCGAACCGATCAGACGGCTGCGTTAACTTTCTGAGCGGCAGACCACAAACATATTGGTGATTTTGATCGCTTTCCAATTCGGGATGGTCCCAACTGAAAAACATGCCCTTGGCAAAGCGACGAAACACTTTGTTGGTTCGGCCCAAAACAACATTTTGCTCATGTATAAAAAACGGGATTCCTAGAATCATGCATCCGAGTAATACGGGAATACTGACAAAACTTCCCGAAGAAAACACAAATTGAGGGCGAAAACGACTAAAGCACCATAGCACTTTTGCGCATCCGCACAAGACTTTGATCCCTTGATTCAAAGGATGGATCAGACGTACAAAAACATTTTTCTTTGATGACGGGCCGGGGGTCGCAATGTATCTTAAAGAAATATTGTACTGATCAGCCACCTTCGCTTCCAATGCCCCCCGCATGCTCAGCCATAAGGCCTCTGATTGGGGCTTGAGCGCTTGAAAAGATTCCCAAAAGCTCACAAGAGGGAAAATATGTCCCCCTGTTTTTCCTCCTGTTAAAACGTACTTAATTTTCTTCTCCTTTTGGATGGATACCCCGGCTGATGTTTTCCGATACTAATCAAAATCCCCATTGAAATCATATTGATCACAAGAGAGGATCCGCCGAAACTGATAAACGGTAGCGGGATCCCTTTGGGAGGCAATGAGTTTGTAACGACACCAATATGAATAAATGTCTGAAGGCAAATAAGAGATACAATCCCCAGACCTAAATAATAGCCAAAAGGGTCCTTGGTATTCCAGACAATCATAAGCCCATTCCAAAATAGATATAAAAAGATAACGATAATAGACAAAGATCCGATCAAACCAATTTCTTCACCTATGATAGAAAAGATAAAATCAGTGTGAGCTTCAGGTAGATAAAAAAGCTTTTGGCGGCTTTGCCCCAAACCGACACCAAACAATCCCCCCGATCCCAAAGCAACCAATGATTGGATTACCTGATACCCGCTCCCTCCCGGATCATTCCACGGATCCAAAAATGTCATCACACGTTGCCTGCGATACGGAACGTTCCAAACGGCAAGATAAAGAGCCGGCAACACGGCGATAAACAGAGCCCCCAGATACCTAAGGAGGGCCCCGCCGACAAAGAGCATCAAAATAGAAACAGCGCTCATCAAAACCATCGTCCCGAAATCCGGCTGCAAAAGAACCATCCCTACCAGCAATCCCATAATAAAAAGCGGGGGGCACAATCCGTTCCAAAACAAAGAGATTTTATCTTTCT